>JBDNAO010000415.1:0-4889 GCA_039768375.1 Desulfobacterales bacterium
CTTCGATCTGGTCCGTCGCTTTTTTGCGAATTTCCTTCTTGACCCTCTTCAATTCTTCATTGGTGCTGGGGACGGCATCGACCAGGTGACCGAAATCATGCCGGTCACTGAAGACGGGGAGTTCTTTGAGGGTAATTTGATCGGATTCGCATAAAATGACCGCCCGTTCGATGACGTTGCGCAACTGGCGCACGTTTCCAGGCCAGTCGAAGAGGGTCAGCCGCTGAACCGCCGTATTGTCGAAACCGGTGATGTCTTTGCCGAGGCGACGGCTGAATTGATGCAGAAAATGATAAGAGATAGGCAAAATGTCAGTTTTTCTTTCCCGCAGTGGCGGCAGGAAAATGGGGTAGACGTAAATTCGGTAATAGAAATCCTCTCGGAACTCTCGGCTGTCGACCAGGTCCTTGAGATGTCGGTTAGTTGCAAAAATCAGCCGGATATCGACCTTTTCGACGACAGTTCCCCCGAGAGGTATGAATTCGCGGGCCTCCAGGAATCGAAGCAGCTTGCCCTGGACGTCCAGACTGATGTTGCTGATTTCGTCGAGAAAAACGGTTCCGCCATCCGCCCGCTTGAACATCCCTGCTTTGTCTTGATGGGCGCCGGTATAGGCCCCTTTCACGTGTCCGAAGAGTTCACTCTCCAGGAGCTCGCCGGAAAGGGTGCCGCAATCGACCGCAAAAAATACCCGGTCCTTTCTCAGACTGTTGACGTGGACGGCACGAGCAATCAACTCCTTGCCTGTGCCACTTTCCCCGTAAATCAGAACGGTCGAATCGGTGGGCGCCACCTTTTCCACCATTCGGACCACCTTTTTGATTTTGGTGCTGCTGCCCACGAGCTGATGCGAAACCGTGCGGCGGCTCTTGTTTTGAACAGTCAGCTCCGCATTTTGCAAGCGCAGGTCCCTTTCGGCCAGCGCCTGCATGACCACCGCTCTGAGTTCATGAGGTGTAAAGGGTTTGGGCAGGTAGTCGAAAGCGCCCGATTTCATGACCTCGACCGCCGAAGAAACGGTCGAATAGCCCGTGATGACGATCACTACCGTTTCCGGGAAGCTCTCCTTAACGCGGCGCAGAACCTCCATTCCGCCCAGGCTGCTCATTTTCAAATCGGTAATGACCAGGTCGTACGGCTCGATCTCGAGCCGTTTCAGCGCTTCGTAGCCGTTGAGCGCATATTCGGCGGTGCAGTCCATTCTGGAAAGGATTTTGACGCAGTTCAGGCAGATTTTTTCTTCATCATCGACAATCAGTATGCGGGGGAACGTCTGCCGAAGGTCGACATCACTGTTCATCTTGCTCTCCGCGATCCACCGGAAACCGCAGGAAAAAACAAGCTCCCTCGCCGAGTTCGGTCATCACGTCCAGGGTGCCCCCGTGTTGTTCGAGGATGCCGTGGGTGATGGAAAGTCCTAAACCGCTGCCGGTTTCCTTGGTGGTGAAAAACGGGTCGACAATTTTGTCCAGGACATCGGGCGCGATACCGGATCCGGTGTCGCTTACCGCGATCTCCACCACGCGGCCCTTGGGGATAAAACGGGAAGAAAAGGCCACCCGTCCGCCCGACTCGGTCGCCTCGATGGCATTGATGGCCAGGTTTATCAACGCCTGCTGGACCTGATCCTTGTCCACCTGAATCCTGGGGATGCCTTTTTCCAGGTGCTTTTCAAGACGGATATCCTTGAAGGCAGCCTGCTTGTTGATCAGCATCACGGTTTCCTCGATGATCTTGTTGATGTCTTTCAACTCTTTCTTGGGCCTCTTCTGCCGGGCGAAATCGAGCAGGCTTGCCACAATTTTGCGGCAGCGCAACGCCTCGCTCGAGATGGTTTCCAGTTCCGGCGTCATCGGGTCCTGCGGCTCGATGTCTTCGAGCAGCAGCATGGCGGTTGTCAAAATCGTTGTCAGGGGATTGTTGATCTCGTGCGCGACCCCGGCCGAAAGCCGGCCGATCGAGGCCAGCTTCTCCTGCTGCATCATGACCCTCTGAACGGTGATATCCTTGGTGATGTCCCGTGAAATTTCAATGGCCCCGATGACCTTACCGCCTTCAACAAGCGGATAGGTCGAGATCGAGTAGAAAATTTCACGGCTGTCTTTGTCCTGGTGGACGTGGGTGGTTTGAGATGGCTTTTCGGTTTCAAGGGTCTGAATGAGCGGGCATGGATGCTGGTCCCCCGAACATGGTTGATTGCGGTGATGAGTGATTTCGTAACAGTGCCTTCCGATCACCTCGTGCCGCTGCAGACCGAGCTTCGCCAGGAGACTCTCATTGATGTCGACGATGCGATAGTCGGCGCCGATCACCAGGATGTCTTCCTGAATAAGCTCGTTGATGACGGTGTGATACATGACCCGCGCTTCCTGGAGTTTCTCGCTGCATTTTCTCTGCAGGTTCGAGACGCGCGAGATCTCCCAAAAAAGCTGTGCCGTCCGGGCGGCGATGGCCCGCACGTTGAAGGCCTTTTTCTGCAGGATATCGTTGTAGACATCCATGCTGCCGGTCATCTCGATGATCAGATCGACGTCGCTAAGCTTGAAAAAATCATTGTAGTCGGTGGTGACGAACAGGTCCTGGTTTTTGGCCTTGATATACCCGGGGGCGTTCGGGTTGAGATCGGCAACTGCTATCACCCGCGGTTTAATCTCCTCAAAACTGTGGCTCTCGAAGAGTACCATCAACCGTTTGCAGCGCTCGCCGCCGCCAACCACCGCAATTTTCATTTCCGCTTCTCCTCTTGAAGATTCCCTGAGGGTTCACGAAAAAATAAGTTCGCAATTTTGGGCGATGAGGCGCCCGGCCGGCAAGATGCGAAAACGCAGGAATATCTATACATTCCACGTTTCCACACCGCAGCCGAACGGGAACATCGGCGTCCAAAATGTGATGTTATTTTTGAGTAAGCCCTAAGCACATCGATCGCCCGTGCCGGCGATCATAGGTAAGAACCTATTGAAAATCAAGCGTTATTCACGTAAAAGCGCTCGGCATACCGGGTACCCGCGAAGCCAAGTGGGCCGGATGAGACTTTACCATCAACCTGTGCCGAGACCCTCAACCGGCGGGTGATGCCTTTAATTGCATTTTCATGAAATATTTTATATAGGGGACGAGCATAGAAAGAGGGCCACCGCGAAAAGACACCGAGGCAAAGGAGGGGATATGGCCGAAGAGCAGGGCTGGGACTGGGAAACCGGTGAAAAGCGGATTCCTTTCGGAGAATGGAAGGAGAATTTTCGGTGGGTCGAAGAGCCCTACGTAAGCCCCGATGGGGAAAAAATCGCCGCAATTGTCAATATCGATGAGGGACAGTTCAGCGTGTGCATCAACGGCGAGACCTGGGAAACCGTATTCGACAAAATCTGGCACCTCCGGTTTACCCCCTCCGGCCGCCCGACCGCCATCGTTTCGGAAATGGGCGAGTGGACAATGGTCGATGACGGCACCGCATGGGAAAATAAATTCGGCTACATCTGGAATCCGATTTACAGCGCAGACGGCCGCCACATTGCCGTCGCATTTCAGCAGGATATGAAGTACGGCATGGCGCTGAACGACACACCATGGGAGGAAACCTACAGCAACATCACCTATTTTGCCCTGAGCCCGGACGGCGAAAAGACCGCGGCGGCGGTCCAGGTGAGCGCGGCGGATTCCGGGGAAGTGCACAAGTTTCAAGAAGGCACCTTTTCGGCTGCGCTGAATGGCAAATCCTGGGACACCCGGTTCGTCAATGTCTGGAATCTCGCCATAAGCCCGGACGGGCAGCACCTGGCCGCCGAAGTGCGGCTCAACCTCTATGATTACTCCATCGCCGTGGACGGTAAGGCATGGGACAAGGTCTTCAGCTGTGTCTGGGAACCGGTCTTCCACCCGCAAAGGCAATCGGTTATCGCGCCGGTCCGGGTCGAGGGCAAGTGGACCCTGGCCGAGGACGGACAAATGGTGTGGGACCGCCGGTTTCCTCAACTCTGGCATCAGCTGTTCAGCCCCGACGGCGGCAGGCTGGCGGCCATCGTTGCCGTGAAATACGGCAAGTGGACGGTGGCAGTGGACGAAACCCCATGGCCGGTTGTCTTCAACGAGCTGGTCACCGATCTCGTCTTCAACCCGGACGGAAGCCGCATCGCGGCAGTCGCCAAGCAGGATGGGAAATACCGGATCGTCGCCGACGGCAGCGTTTGGAAAGACGTCTTCGACATGGCCTGGCAGCCGGTGTTCAGTCCGGACGGAAACCGCATGGCCGCCAAGGTGCAAAAAAACGACAAATATACCGTTGCCTTGGACGACAGACTGTGGTCACATCAATGTGATGCCGTCTGGGATCCGGTGTTCAGTCCCGACAACCAGAAGATCCTCTTGAAATCCCTCGAGGACGGCTCCTATTATCGGCGCGTCGTACCCGTAACCGATCTTGCAAGCTAGGAGGGGGAAATATGCGTGAGATCTACAATTTCGTCAGCGGTCCTCTGGCGTGGCTGGCTTTCATTCTGTTTTTCGGCGGTTGTCTCTACCGGCTGGTTCGGTTGTTCATGCTCGTTAAGGAAAAAGAGCCGTTCATCTTTACTTATATGAGCTGGAAATATAGCCTGCGCTCGATTTTTCACTGGATTATTCCCTTCGGGACGGTTAATTGGCGCCGGCACCCGGTTCTCACCGTTGTCACCTTCGTGTTCCACATTGCTCTGTTGATTGCACCGATATTCCTGCTGGCGCACGTAATTCTAGTGGACGAGGCCCTAAACCTCAGCTGGTGGACGCTCCCGGACGCATGGGCGGATGTCCTGACCGTGGTGGTCATCATCGGCTGTGTCTTTTTTCTGGTGCGACGCCTGACCCAACCGGAAGTCAAATTCGTCACCTCCGCCTCCGACTTCGTCATC
>JBDNAO010000416.1:0-5303 GCA_039768375.1 Desulfobacterales bacterium
ATAAAAAAAACACGAACATAATAGGGCAATCCATGCAACAGCTCATCGAGGGCGCGATAAAATCCGAAATCGGCGATATCGACCAGCTGCCCCACAGTGTTGCGGACCGGGTCCGTGACGTATATGGAGAATTCATACCGGTCTACACCGAGATGATCCGGATCAGGGAAAACCAGCACCGGGACTGGCGACCGGCGATTCTTCCGATCGACCCCGACATGGTAGAAGACATGCTGCATTTCTTCTCGGATTACCAGCACCTCACCCGCGCCTTCAAGCGGCTCAACCGCGAGGTGAAAACCCTGATGGCGATGGACAGGCAAAGTGAGCCCCACCGCTTCGACGAGTGGGTCGAAAATATCGTGTCCGGTGGCGACCAGCGTTCGCTCATGAATTCGATTCTTGAAGAGTAGCACTCAGGGATCCGGTCCTTGCAGACGTAATTTCAGCGGATCCGATCGCCGGGTTCAATTTTTAAACAAGCGCGCATTGGTGCCGGTCATTATTTGGTCGCATATTCATTGTCCCGGCCGCAAAGAGAGCACAGCCCGTGAACGACATCCTTCAACTCAACCCGAAAGGCCTGTATTGCAGCGCGGGTGACTTTTACATCGACCCCTGGCAGCCGGTAAACAAGGCCGTCATCACTCATGCGCACGCGGATCATGCCCGCTGGGGCTGTCGCCACTATCTGTGTGCGACAGAGGGTAAAGGCGTTCTGCAGGCAAGGCTGGGCAGCGATGTCCCCATCGAGACGCTGGATTACGGGGAGGTCAAGACCGTTAACGGCATCACGCTGTCCTTGCATCCGGCCGGGCACATCCTGGGATCGGCCCAGGTGAGAATTGAAAAAGACGGCCGGGTTTGGGTGGTATCCGGGGATTACAAGCGCGAGCCCGATCCGACCTGCACCCCGTTGGAGCCGCTGCGCTGCCACGTGTTTATCAGCGAATCGACTTTCGGGCTGCCGATTTTCCGGTGGCCGGACCCGGAAGAGGTAATGGCGGACATCAATGCGTGGTGGCAGTCGAATCGGGATCAGGGCCGCACCAGCATCCTGTTTGCTTACGCGCTGGGCAAGGCCCAACGGATTATTGCCGGTCTCGACACGACCATCGGACCGATTCTGACCCACGGTGCCGTCGAAAAATTCAATTCATGCTACCGCGAAGCCGGGATCCCGCTGCCGCCCACCCAGTATGTCGGCGCTCTTGATGACAGGCAGATTCTAAAAAGCGCTCTGGTTATCGCCCCGCCGTCAGCCGACAACCCTAATTGGCTGCGCAGATTCCCGGACCGGACCCGGGCGTTTGCATCGGGCTGGATGCGCATCAGGGGCAACCGCCGACGACGGTCGGTCGACCGGGGCTTCGTGCTCTCTGATCACAGCGACTGGGACGGACTGGTTGAAACCATCGCAGCCGCCGCTGCAGATAAAATCGCCGTCACCCACGGATATGCCACCGAAATGGCACGCTGGCTGCAGGAAGAGGGCCGTCAAGCAGAAGTGATCCCCACGGTGTTCCGCGGCGAAGAAGACGATACCGAAGGCGAAACGGAATCATGAAAGCCTTTGCCGACCTGTATCGCCGCCTGGATGAAACCACCAGCACCAACCGTAAAATCGACGCCATGGTGGCCTACTTCAGGTCTGCACCACCAGAGGACGCCATCTGGTCGATCCGTTTTCTCATCGGTCGCAAACCGCGTCAGGTAATTCCGACCCGTAAATTGATGGAATGGGCGGCAGAACTGTCCGGCGTTCCAGACTGGCTCTTCGAGGCGTCATACGATGTCGTCGGAGATCTGGCCGAAACCATTACGCTGCTGCTGCCGAAGGCTTCAGGCTCGAGCGACCGCCCGTTGCACCGCTGGGTTGAAAAGCACCTGCTGCCGCTTCGGGGCTTAGATCTTAAGGTCCAGAAAAGAGCGGTTGGGGCGGCGTGGAACCGGATGGACGACGTCCAGCGCTTCGTGTGGAACAAGTTGATCACTGGCGGTTTTCGGGTCGGCGTCTCCCAGCGGCTGGTCGTTCGCGCCCTGGCGCAATTCAGCCAGATAGATGCGGCCGCGATTTCCCACCGGTTGATGGGGGAGTGGCCCCCCACGGCTGACTACTACCGGCAAATCCTCTCGCCGGACACCCACGATGCCGACATCAGCAGGCCCTATCCGTTTTATTTGTGTTACCCCCTGGAGGGCAATCCGGAAAGTCTCGGTCCTGTGAAAGACTGGCAAATCGAATGGAAGTGGGATGGTATCCGCGGGCAAATCATCAAGCGCCATGGGCAGATATTTATTTGGTCCCGGGGTGAAGAATTGGTGACCGACAAATACCCGGAGTTGAAAAATGCGGCCGCCTCGTTGCCGGACGGTACAGTGATCGACGGGGAGATCCTGCCGTGGAAGGAGGGTCGACCGATGCCGTTTTCGGAGCTGCAAAGACGGATCGGCCGCAAGACCGTGGGCAAGAAACTGCTGCAGGATGCACCGGTGGCTTTCCTCGCTTACGACCTGTTGGAATCGGGTGGCCAGGATATCCGCCAAACCGCACTCGACCGCAGGCGCGCAGCGCTTTCAGGGGTGATCTCCCCTCTTCCCGCCAATCGGATACAGATTTCCCCGGTTGTGGTTGCCGGAACCTGGAAGCAATTCGCTGCCCTGCAGCGGGAGTCCCGCAGCCGGGGGGTCGAGGGCTTTGTGATGAAGCGGCTCGATTCGGTGTATGAAGTCGGTCGCCGGCGCGGCAGCTGGTGGAAATGGAAGATCGACCCACTGACCGTGGATGCCGTACTGATTTACGCCCAGAGGGGTCATGGACGCCGGGCCGGGCTCTATACCGACTACACTTTTGCCGTGCGCCAGGGCGACAGCCTGGTGCCGTTTGCCAAGGCATACTCGGGCTTGAGCGATGCCGAGATTCGGCAGGTGGATCGTTTCATCCAGCGCAACACGGTTGAACGGTACGGGCCGGTCCGGGCCGTCACGCCCCGGCTGGTTTTTGAAATTGCCTTCGAAGGGATCCAAAAATCGACCCGGCACAAGTCCGGTGTAGCCGTCCGTTTTCCGCGCATCGCCCGCTGGCGCCAGGACAAAACCGTGGAAGAAGCGGACACCATTGAAACATTGACAGCGCTCATGCCGCTTTGACGATAGCAGTCGTCGGACGCCGGCGGTTCAAGCGCTGCAGCCTTAAACCAGAAATTCTCGGTGAAAATAAGAATCCTGTGATCACACTAAACCCCGGTCATCCGGCTCCATGTACAGGTTACCGAAAACCCATGGCCGTTGACACCCCATGACGAGAGTTCGATCACCGATGAAGGCCTCCGCCGGAGAGTTGGCGGATCGATGCCAGGCCGCGCTGGAGCTGGTCTGCCAGTGGTTCGACGCCAGGTCCATGCAGCCGTTCGACTTCCAGTGTGAGGCCTGGGATGCTTATCTGGCGGGGCAAAGCGGTTTGATTCACGCCCCGACCGGAATCGGTAAAACCTATGCCGCATGGTTCGGTCCACTGATCGAATGGATCGCTGGTCACCACCGCAAACGGCCGCTCGACGGGTTTGACAACCGGCGCGCGCGGGATGAATCACCGCGTATTCGGGTGCTCTGGGTCACGCCGCTGCGCGCCCTGTCTGCGGACATCCACGATGCGCTTCTCCGCACGGTCGAAGACCTTGACCTCCCCTGGTCGGTGGAGTGCCGCACCGGCGACACGCCCGCATCCGTACGAAACCGGCAAAAAAAACGCCTCCCCACCGCCCTGATCACCACTCCCGAAAGCCTTTGCCTGCTGCTCTCCTATCCGGGCGCCTGCGATCAGTTCGGATGGCTGCGATCGGTGGTGGTGGATGAATGGCACGAACTCATGGGTTCGAAACGCGGCGTGCTGATGGAACTCGCCCTCGCGCGCTTGAGAAAGTGGAAACAAAACGTGAGGATCTGGGGGCTGTCCGCCACCCTGGGCAATACCGCGACGGCCATGCAGGTGCTTTTGGGGCGGGGCCATAAGAGAGGTCACCTCATCGAGGGGTCGCTTCCCAAATTTATCGAAATTGAATCCATTATACCCTCGCAGATGGAGCGCTTCCCCTGGGCCGGTCATCTCGGCCTCAAATTGCTGCCGCAGGTGCTGGCGATAATCGAAACCGCATCGAGCGTGCTGATATTCACCAACACACGCTCCCAGACCGAGATCTGGTTTCGAGAAATCCTGGAGGCCCGACCGGACTGGAAGGCAGAGATCGCCCTGCATCACGGCTCCCTCGATCGAGCCGAACGTGAAGCCGTGGAAAAGGGATTGCGCCAGGGGCGTCTTAAATGCGTCGTGTGCACGTCGAGCCTCGATCTGGGTGTGGACTTTACCCCGGTCGACCATGTCATTCAAATTGGCAGTCCCAAGGGGATCGCCCGGTTGATTCAGCGTGCCGGCAGAAGCGGACACCGTCCCGGGGAGAAAAGCCGCGTGATCTGCGCCCCCACCAACGCATTGGAGCTGATCGAGGTGGCTGCGGCCCGGCGTTCGGTCGCCGATGGCGCCATCGAGCCGCGCCATCCGGTATCACGGCCCCTGGACGTGCTGGCCCAGCACCTGGTCACCGTCGCCCTTGGAAGCGGCTTTCGGTCGGATGCGCTTTTCCGTGAAATCCGGGGTACCCATGCCTTCCGGCATCTATCCCGGCAAGAGTTCGACTGGGTTGTTGACTTTGTGTCCACCGGTGGAGCATCTCTGGGCGCTTATCCGGAATATGCCAAAATCGCCCCGCAAAACGGAAAATTCACCGTTTCCAACCCCAAGACAGCCGCTCGCCATCGCATGAACATCGGCACGATCACTGCCGATGCGGCCATTTTGGTCAAGTTTGTCAATGGCCGTCGATTGGGATCGGTGGAAGAGCGGTTTGTGTCAAGACTGAAGCGGGGGGACTGTTTTGTGTTTGCCGGACGCCTTCTCGAATTCGTGCGGATGAAGGATATGACCCTCTGGGTCCGCAAAGGCAGTCGGCGTAAGGGCTCTATTCCCCAGTGGCTGGGCGGCCGAATGCCGTTGTCTACCGAACTGGCCGCCGCCGTCAGAGATCGGTTGGAAGAGGCCCGCAGAGGCATTTTTGAATCGCCGGAAATGGAAGCCGTACGTCCGCTGCTCGACATTCAGGCCCGCTGGTCGAGGATCCCTGGAAACGGCGACTTGCTGATCGAGAAATTGGCATCCCGCGATGGGAATCACTTGTTCATTTTTTCATTCGACGGGCACCTGGTCAACGAAGGCCTCGGCGCGCTTTTGGCCTACCGAATTTCAAAAC
>JBDNAO010000417.1:0-4753 GCA_039768375.1 Desulfobacterales bacterium
CCGTCCGTCTGCGTTGCTAAAACTCGGAATATTTTGATATTCCTGCGTTTTAGCGCTTCGTCGGACGGGCGTCTCAACGCCCAAAAATGCGGATTTATTTTTTCGTGAACCCTTAGGGTTTTACTTTCTCAGTCTGCAGCAGTAGCGATAAACATGCGGGTTAAGTTCTCCAAAATAAATACATGGCAAAACGAAATGATTTAATGAAGAATAGCGTTGCAAATTTATAAAGAAGGGCTATATTCTCGGAATGGCCAACCTATTTTTCCGCGATCATTAACCAGTTTTTGGATAAAAAATCATGCGCTCAAAAAACGTACGAAAAGAGGATATCGAGGCCGGCATCGCACTTTTAGAACAGCAGATAGAGGATGCCCGGCATCTTTTGAAACACAGGCCTCTGAATAACAAGATGCATGCCGCCTGGAGTGATGAAACTCGAAGCTGTTTGACAAAGATTTACGGCCCGAGTTCGCCAAACGTTCGCAGCTTAGAGTCGACCGTAGGTGCCACTCCCGTGTGGATGGGAATGCCGCCGGAGGTAGCCGAAACATACCAGGCATCCCGCTTGGAAAGGTCGATGTCGATGTTGAAAAGCTGCATCGTATCCTTGAAACGAAAGGCCGGCAATTTAGGGTGCGAATAGATAAGACATCCATCAGCGACCCTGAATTTTCTTTTTTTCTTCCCTGCGCTTGATCCTGTTCTGATCACTGATCTTCTTGTACTTGATCTTTATCAGTTGCGTCTCTTTGTTGAGTTCCGCCAATCTGGACAAGAACTCTTGCTGGGCCACCGCGCCATCCTGGCCGGACTGCATGAGCAGCGAGTTGTAAAACATTTGTTCGGCGCCAAGCGCATGCTCTTCCGCTTTTTCTTGCCAAGTCAGTTCGAAATCCTCTTCCCGATTCTTGATCTCCCACGCCCTCAGTGTCGCGCCATACTCGAATTCGCTGATCGTATATTGATTTCTTTCCTTGATTTTCGCGACTTCTTTATACTCCCTGTCGTTCCACTGCTCCTCTTGTTTAGTGAGGCCGTCTCCGAGAGGGGTGGCGAGAATAGGATCATATTCCTTCATCAGACCGAGCGAGGCGGCCTTTTCAAGCGCCAGCTGATCCATTTGCGTCAGAAGCTCGTTCTTTCGCTTCTCGCTGGAAATCATTTCCTTGTGGAGCACTTCGGCAGATTCTTTTTGCAGTACAAAAAGTTCGTCCGCGTAAGCCTTCCCATCAGCCTGCATCTTCTTCGTGGTCTCCGCATCGAATTGAACGCCCGGTTTCATGAACAGGCTCGCCACCTTCTTTTGATATTCGGCTTCGGCGACGGCAACCTTCGCACTCCCATCCGCCTTGAGTTCCACGCGCTTGAGTTCAAATTCGACGTCGAGTTCCTTCACTTTTTCCTGGGTTTCAGCCTTGAGATTGCGGGCAAACTCCTGGAAGGATTTTGTGGCCTCCGCGATTTCAGCGGCACGCTGTTTCTTTTTTTCTTGTCGTTCCTTCTGAGCTTCCTGGCGTTGTTTGCGCAGCTCCTTGCTTTCCGCAGCCGCGGCCTCGCACAATGGAAAAACAAGAGCAAGAGTGATTATCGATACACAGGTAAGTTTCAGCATTTCGCCTCCTCTCTTCGATGACTGCTGAACCATAATGGTCTCAACGTACCTTGGTTATCTCCCGGCGCACGTCCATGGGAACCAGGCGGCTTAAGACTGTCGTTTGGCCTCGATCCAGGTGGCCAGGGCCCGCCCCAAGACCTCACCGGTTTCAGACAATAGAGCCGTGGCGGCCTGATGCTTGCGACCTTCCGATTGAATCGGCCAGCCGACAATCACACAGCGGTCGCCCGAGTTCGGGTTGTGTCGTAAAGCGGCTGCCAGTCGGCCGAGAAGCATGTAACGGTGAGTATCCCTGTTGATGGCAAAGTAACCAGGACAGTCGAGAGCCGCCCAGACGTATTCAGTGTTTACCCTGCCGGTATCGTCGCAAAGGGAACGGTGCGGTATCCAGGGGGCCGCGACGCAGTTATTTCCGGGAAGCGGACCGGCGAATATCCGCAATCCGTCTCCAGTTTTGCGGGCAGGGCCGCACACAAAACAGGTAGGATAGAAATGTTCACGAAAGCCGGTGTAGGCCTCGGCTGCCCGAAGGGCCTGGTCAAATGACGGTGTGAATGGAACGGGAAGATTCAGCCTGGTCCGACGCCCTTCGGCCACCAGACCGGATTCGTCGCTTAGAGACACCCGGTCGCGGCCGTGGATGACCACATCCAGTGGCGTGCCCAGCGGCGGAGAACGGCGCAGGGTCACCTCGACATCGCCTTCTAAAAACGCAGCCGCCCGACCGCAGACGTACCCGCCGTTACCCGATTCCGGCGGCCCGCAGAAACGACGGTCGATTTTTACCCGTGTTGTCATGTTCCCTTCCATAGTTAAAAGACATATATTAACAAACTAAGGGCTCACTCAAAAATAACTTCATTCACGAATATGGCCACTTAGTGTTAGACATACCTTAAAACCTATAACCGCTGCGTATACATTTCAAGGTTCGGGTTTCATCAGGAGTTTGACACGTTATCGAGGTCCTTTTCGTCCCTGTGACGGGATAATATTTGGCTAAATTGATAGTAAACAATAAGATGTCACCTCTCAACCAATACGAAATATTATGACAAGAAAGGAACTTGCTATGGCTGGTGCGGATATTACCGTTTATGGTGCCTATTGGTGCCCTGATTGTCGTCGCAGTAAGCAATTTTTAGGCGAACACCAGATTCCTTACAATTGGGTTGATATTGAGGAGGATAAGAGCGGTGAGGCGTTCGTCATTAAAACGAACCAAGGCAAACGAATCATTCCCACCATCACTTTTTCTGACGGCTCTTTTTTGACGGAGCCGAGCAATGCAGAGCTAGCCGCTAAACTGGGGCTGAAGACCAAAGCAAGCCGCAGCCATTACGATCTGATCGTTTTGGGTGGTGGTCCAGCCGGACTGACCGCGGCGCTGTACACGGCTCGGGAGTTCATTGACACCCTGGTGATCGAACGCGCTGCGTTCGGCGGACAAGCGGCCGGGACGGAGCGTCTTGAAAATATGCCGGGATTTCCAAAGGGAATTGGCGGAATGGCGTTTTCCCTGCGCTTGCGGGAGCAGGCTGAGCGTTTCGGCGTGGAACTCCTTCAGGCTCAAGAGGTGACGGGCGTTCACACGCATCACAACTATCACTGTGTTCAAACGGGCGACGGTGAAGAGTATAGTGCTCGCGCAGTCCTCGTGGCAACCGGCAGCCGCTACAAACGGTTAAATGTCCCGGGTGAAAAGGAACTTATCGGAGCGGGCGTTCACTTTTGCGCCACCTGTGATGGCCCGTTTTATCGTGGTAAGAGGGTTGCGGTTGTCGGCGGAGGCAACAGCGCCGCCGAAGAGAGTCTTCTGCTGATCAAGTTTGCGGAACATGTGACCATACTGGTGCGCGGTGGTGAGCTCAAGGCAAGCCGGATTATTCAAGAAAAAGTCTTAACACATCCCAAAATCGATGTGCGCTGGCACACTGAGGTAAAGGAATTTCACGGTGAAAATGCAAAGCTTACCAGACTGAGTGTGGTCGATACCCAGACAAAAGAGGCTGAAGGGCTGCCGATGGATGGTGCTTTTATCTTCATTGGGCTGGATCCCAACTCCGGTTTTCTTGCTGACAGTGGCGTTTTGCTCGATCAATGGGGCTTCATTGTCACCGGCCATGATCTCGTTCACGACGGTGAGCGGCCGGCTGGTTATCAAAATCGTGAGCCGGCTCTGATGGAAGCGAGTGTTCCAGGAATCTTTGCTGCCGGGGATGTAAGGGACAAGAGTACCAAACAGGTGGCGAGTGCTGCCGGTGAGGGAGCGAGTGCGGCATTGATGATCAGAGAGTACCTCAAGAGTGTCTGACGGCTTCAAAGGTGTCGGCACCGTGCGCTGCGTTACAGGCAGTGCCCGGTCATCTGGTAGCTGTCGCAAGGCGCTGTTTGCTAGACAGCGATGCGAGATGCGACGCTTTGTGCGCCGGTGCAAACCGTAGAACGGCAGTTGCGGTATGGCTTGTGAACGTAAAAGGCGAGAGCGGCCTATCTGCATTCAGGGGCAGGGACCCAGTTCCGGATAATCGGTGATCAACATATCTGCTGGCCAGTTGCAGAACTTATCGATATCCTCTCTGGTGTTGGGTGCAAACAGGACGATCTCCACTCCGTTGTCACGAGCCTGCTTGGCCGCAGTCCAAGTAATCACCTGCTTTGGGCCGGCGACCGCCCCGGCATTTGCCGCCCGGGCCTTTTCCAAGGGGTTGCGCCATCTCAGCTTGGTGAGCCACCGCGCTGCTATCGCTGTCAGAACGGGATTTTTTCTTGCGCTGAAGGGCGGATAAGACAAAACGGTCACAAAATTCATGGGAATCGCTGACCGGTAGGCGCTCAGACTTTCCGTCGAAGGCCCCTCGATATAAAGTCGATTGGGCAGTCCGGCGGTTTCCAAACGCGTCGATATTGCTCCGGCATAGGCTTCGGCGTCGGCCGTTATATCACCGTCGATTTTGACATCCAGGTACAATACCATTTCCGGTGCGTTTTTCACTGCATCCAGAACTTCATCCAGCGTCATTACACTTTCGGCTTTGGGGATGACCTGAGGAAAATCCTTATCTGAAATTCCGCCGCAAATAAATTGAGATTGAAGCTCCGCCAGCGTTAAATCACGGATGAGGACGCGTTCAC
>JBDNAO010000418.1:0-7499 GCA_039768375.1 Desulfobacterales bacterium
CCGCCGGCGCATATCGGGATATGTGTTGGTGGATGTAACGCGGTAGACGGGCCAAAAAACAATCAAGATGTGTAATTATTTCTTGCCGAGGCCCTTAGGATTTGGAATGGATCCTTTACTCTCAAATTTCTGTAAGGAGGAAAACCCATGGGCTTAATGAAAGAGTTTAAAGAGTTTGCCGTCAAAGGCAATGCAATGGACATGGCCGTTGGCATCATCATCGGCGCTGCATTCGGCAAGATCGTCAGCTCACTCGTAAACGATATCATCATGCCGCCGATTGGAAAACTTCTGAGGAATGTTGATTTTTCAGGCCTGTTTATCAATCTGGGTTCCACAGCATACCAGACCCTGGCGGAAGCACAGAATGCCTGAGCGCCAACCTTGAACTACGGAAGTTTCATCCAAACACTGCTCGATTTTCTTATTGTTGCCGGGGCGGTTTTCATGATGGTCAAGGGTATCAATGCCATGAAGAAGAAGGAAGAACAGACGCCGGAGGAACCGTCCAAACCGAGTGAAGAAGTCGTGCTTCTGCAGGAGATTCGCGACGCCATCAGAAAATAAAGTTTCTCAAAGCTGTCCACGTAATGGGCCCAATGTGCCGGTTGTAAAAAATTACAAACCGGTAACCCTGGGCCTTTTTACCTTCGACCTTACTATTCCCAGGGCGAGTTATTGATGGTCGATTAACGGTTGATGAAGAGCGGCAGTTTATTTTCTTGCGCGCTCAATTTTTAATCATTTCTGCTCCGCGGCCGGGCACGGCGGTCCGGAAGCTCTTCTGCGGGTTTGATACCGGTATCCGCGAATTTGTCGATGGTGTTGCCGATACCCTCGATATTGACTCTATTGCCATGTCGCCCTGAAATCCGGCATTCTTTGTCGATCAGATGGGCGCTGCCATATTGGCCGCACCCATAAGCTGTTTGAAACTAATCCGGTTTTACTTTGTGTCAATATGCGCGGTGCCTTTTTTATGCTTGTATTCCTTGCGCTTCTGTTCTAACTCGTGCCCATCTACGGTTTCATTAGGGGCACTGATTCGTTTCCGATCCAGAAATGAGCCATTTTCTGCAAGTTCAAGGGAATCAACGGCATTGCGCGGAGGCGTATTCGTGTACGCCGCACAAGCGATTCCGCAGTACCTGCCGCGCCTTCGGCGTGATTGATGGCGAAATTGCGGATAAGGGCCATTTATGGACGGAAACTAACTCACAAAGAGAAAATCACCGGACGCTCGACGACGGCGCATGCCGGACCGATTTTCCAGCTCGAAAGCCCTCACAGCATGGATTCCTTCATGACCAATGAATTGCAGCCCCAGCGTTTCATTCCATTCCGCAAGAGCGACGTCGTCGAAATGTGTCTGGCCGAAGGTCGTCTGCCGGAATCAGCGGGATCGGCTTTCAGGGACTTCTGCCGACTCATCGAAGCGCTCTTCCACTTCGAATTTCATAGTGTTCTCGAACGGTTGAAAGACGGCTATGCCCCTTTTGACCCTGACGCCGACACCCGTCAAATTATCATTCTACCTGATTCAGACCGAGAGCGCCTATGGAAAAAGCTGGTTCGCGAGATGACGGTTCTTCTCAATGCGGCCAATTTCGAGCAGATTACGGAAGAGAGTCTGAAACAGTCGATGGCGGTAGAATCGCTGTTTAAGATCCGGTTGGCGGTCGATTTTTCAGATTTTGAAGATATTCTTTTTTTCCGACGCGGCGAGCAGATCAAGGAAGAAGTCCTGGTCCGCTTTTTCGGGTTGACAAAACGGACCATCCGCTTTGTCAACTATGACCGGGTCCTGGTTTACATCCGGTTCAAAGAGCAGAAGTATTTTGATGCGCAAAAACGCAGACAGCTTTTTTTCAAACCCGGATCCACCATTATCAAACTCTTTCGCAACGTTCCCCATGCCGACCTCGAAATGCTATTTCCCAACAGCGAAATCCGCATGAAACCCATCGACAAGCTCATCATCGGAGTGCCTGCGGCCATCAGCGGCATTATCGTCATGGTATCCAAGCTGGGGGCGTCATTGATCCTGATTGCATCGCTCGTCGCTTTTTGGCTCGGTCTTCGTGAGCGCCCCGTTGACATCAATCAGCACCATCTGGTGGCACTGGGCTTGGGACTCGGTGCTCTGGCGGGGTACCTCTTCAAGCAGATCGGCAAATTCAAAAACCGCAAGATCCGATTCATGAAAACCCTGACGGAAAGCCTCTACTTCAAGAACCTGGACAACAATGCGGGGGTTTTCCACCACCTGATCGATGCCGCCGAAGAGGAAGAGTTCAAGGAAGCTGTTTTGGCATACTACTTCCTGCTCGTTGCCGGTGCCGGATTGAGTCGTCAGGAACTGGATATTGCTGTGGAAAGATGGCTGACGGAAAGGTGGAACTGTCGCATCAATTTTGAAGTCGACGACGCCCTGAAAAAATTGGAACGGCTGGGAATCATCTATATTCGAGCGGGCAAGATTCACTGCCGGCCTTTGGAAGATGCCAAACGGCACCTGGACAAGAACTGGGACAATTTTTTTGATTTTGGTCTTTCTCAAGGAACCGGTCGGTCCAATTGACGACGCAACTTGGTCGCTGTGACCCGCACGCCAATTCCGTACCCGATCGGTTTTCCTTGAGGCCGACGTTCACCCTGTGAACGGTACCACCGTCTAATGGAGGTTTGCGATGAAAGCTTACGAAAAATTAGGTGTTTTCTACTTGGGAAAAGCCTTTGACGTTTCTACCCATAAACGGAGAGATGAACTGATCCTTTATGATTCAAAAGACCTTCTAACCCATGCCGTTATCATCGGCATGACCGGCAGCGGCAAGACCGGCCTGGGTATCGGGCTGCTGGAGGAAGCGTTGATCGACAATATCCCGGTGATCGCCATCGATCCCAAAGGAGATATCCCCAACCTGCTTCTTAGCTTTCCCGATCTGCGTCCCGAAGACTTCCGGCCCTGGGTTCAACCCGGCGACGCAGCCCGCCAGGGGCGGAGTCTCGACCAGTTTGCCGAAAAAACAGCGACCATGTGGCGCAAGGGGCTGGCGGAATGGGGCCAGGAGCCGGAGCGAATCGCCCGGTTGCGCGCAGCCGCCGATTTCGCTGTCTACACTCCGGGCAGCAGTGCCGGTCTGCCGGTCAATGTTCTGCGCAGTTTCGCTCCACCGCCGCCGGAAATGCGATCGGACGCCGACCTCTTCCGGGAGCGGATCCAATCGACGGTCACCGCTCTTTTAACCTTGATGGGGATCGACGCGGATACGATCATCAGCCGAGAGCACATCCTGATGTCCAACATCTTCGAGCAGGCCTGGAGTGCCGGCAGGGGGTTAGATCTTGCGGGACTCATCCGATCCATCCAGCAACCTCCGCTGGAGCGCATCGGAGTGATGGATCTGGAGTCGTTTTATCCCTCCAAGGAGCGTTTTCAGCTGGCCCTGCGCTTGAACAACCTGCTGGCGGCTCCCGGCTTTGAAGTCTGGCTGACCGGAGACCCGCTGGATATCGGGCAGATGCTGCATACACCCGCAGGTAAACCCAGGGCCTTGATCTTTTCCATCAGCCACCTGTCCGATGCCGAGCGCATGTTCTTCACCGCGTTGCTTCTCAATGAAATCCTCGGTTGGATGCGAACCCAGCCGGGTACCGCCAGTCTCCGGGCGATTCTTTACATGGACGAGATATACGGTTTCTTTCCGCCGGTTAAAAATCCGCCCGCCAAGCAACCGCTTCTAACCCTTTTGAAACAGGCCCGGGCTTTCGGTCTCGGGGTGGTGCTGTCTACCCAGAACCCGGTTGATCTCGACTACAAGGGCCTCGCCAACACCGGAACCTGGTTTATCGGGCGGCTGCAGACCGAGAACGACAAAGAGCGCGTGATGGCGGGGCTCGAAGGTGCGGCAGCCGGTGAGCGGTTCGATCGGCAGCGGATGGGCGAAATTCTCTCCGGTCTCGGCAAGCGGGTGTTTCTGCTTCATAACGTGCACGACAGCGAACCGGTGGTTTTCGAGACCCGCTGGGCAATGTCGTTTCTTTCCGGACCGATGACCCGGGAGCAGATCAAAGCCCTTTCGGCCGGTGTTCCGGCGAGTCAAGCCGCCGTGCAACCCACACCAGTCGCGGTACCGCCGCCGCAATCCGGCACTGTTTTGCCCCCCCTTCAACCGACGGATGTGGCGGTGTTTTATCTTCCGGCCTCGGGAGCCGGTCAGGGCCTGTCTTATATTCCGGCGGTGGGGGGCTGGCTCGATGTCCATTACAGCAATAAACGCTTCGGCATCGATGTGAGTGAAGCCGTTGCCCTGGCGACTCCCATCGAAGACGGACCCATACCGGTTGACTGGGACCAGGCTTTGGAGATAGGAGCGGTCCCCGGGGATATCGCCAGTTCGCCTCTGCCCGGTGCCGCGTTTGCCGATCTGCCTGCCGCTGCCAACCGGCCTGCCGATTACAAAAAATGGCGCAATACCATGCTGCGCTGGGTCCGCCAGAACCGGCCGCTGATGTTATATCAGTCTAAAAAGTTTAAACTGACCAGTTCTCCTGGCGAGACCGAAGGCGCCTTTCGGGCGCGCCTGACTCAGGCGGCCCGCGAACAAAGGGATCTTGCGGTCGAAAAATTGCGCCGCAAATACGCCGAAAAGTACGCCGTACTCCAGGACCGCCGGATGCGGGCCGAACAAGTGTTGGCGCGGGAGCAGGAGCAGGCCAAGGCCAAAAAAATCGAGAGCGTGATTTCCTTTGGCACCGCTATACTGGGGGCGTTTCTCGGCCGCAAGGCCGTCAGTTCAGCGAGTGTGACCCGGGTGGGTACGGCCATGAAATCTGCCGGACGGTTGAGCAAGGAGCAGATGGATGTCGACCGGGCCCAGGAAACGATGGCGGCCGTTAACCATAAAATTGCCGATCTTGAGGCACGCCTGCAGAACGACATCGACAAGTTGGATGCCGCCTACGACCCTGCGAGCGAGCCTTTGGATGAGGTGCGCGTGAACCCCCGGAGCACCGACATTACGCTCGCCATTTTCGGCTTACTGTGGCTGCCCTACCGCAGGGAGGCCGGTGGGCGTTTGGTGCCGGACTGGTCGTAGGTTCTTGAAGCGATTTTTTATAGTCGGCCACTGGGTTTTTGAATTCTTACGGGGTTTGGATACTCATTTTTGGCGTTTCGAATCCATTCAAGGATCATCTCCTCAAGGGTTGTTTCCAACATCGGATTTCTGATTCCAATTGTCTTAATTTGAGCTTGCCATCGTCTTTATGAAACCGTCGGCTTCACTGATGGAAGCTTCCATCTCCCGGATCAGGGAAGCGACATCGGTTTCCACGGATACCAGTTCGTTCTGGATGGATGCGATCGCCTTGGCGTTCAGGTTGTGTTTCAGGAAGAGGACCTGGTCGCGGAATACCGCAAGGACTGGGTCAATTTTGGCTTCGGCCCGCTTCATCGAACGGATAAGCCGATCGTACTGGCGTCGGGTTTCGACGAGTTTTTGCCGGCTGGTGCGACGCAGGTTGGCGTTTGTATACTGCTTCAGCTCGGCTTCCCACTCGTCGAAAAGGGCCTCACCGACATTTTCGACCGCGGCAATCCGCTTTTTGACGGCGTCGGCCTTCGATTCGCAGCGTTCGAACTCCGCCTTGAGCTTCTCGTATTTTTCTTCCAGCTCGCCGCCCTTGAAGTTGATCACGGCGCTGAATTTCTCAAGCGCCGACGCGAACTGCTGCGCTGTTTCTTGTTCCGCATCACGGGCTTCCTTCACCCGGTCCACGAGGATCTCGCGTTTTTGATACCCGAACTTCTCCATCGTGTTGTAGTACATCGACTGGCAGCCGGTCGAGAGCCAGGCGGCCGTTACCATCAGCGTAGCAAATAAAATAAATCGAACAGAGACGATCCGCATTCTCTTTTCTCCTTCTGGACAGTTTGCGACAACTTCAACCCTCATTGAGACACGGTCGAGGGGGCTTTGGATCTAAAATGCTTTTACTATTGGGTTCTGTTTTGCGACCGATCGATCAGGGTCGCAAGGCCCGGCTGCCAGTCTGTCAACAACGCCGCTGCTTAGATCAATGAGGCCCGGCGATACGTTAAGCCTATTATGGAATTATGGTAGCCAGCCGCCGGACGCCTTCGCGCAAGCGGTCGCTGTCATAGTAGACGAAACACAGCCGCATATAGTTGCGCAGACCGGCAGTGGCTGAAAAATTAACGCCCGGTTGAAAATTGACTCCGTTTCTTTTGGCTGTGTCGCGCAGCGCGGCGGCGTCCAGATTTTGGGACAGCCTTAACCAGAAAAAGAATCCGCCGCCGGGAGCGATAAAGGTCGTCGAAGTCGAAAGCGTCTCATTCAGGGCGGCTTCCAAGTCGGATGCCCTTTGGCGGTAAATAACGATCAGTCGATTCAGGTGTTCCCGCTGCAGGCCGAGTGCGACGGCGCTCTGCACGATAGCCGATGTAAATGGATTCATACCGCCGCCGCTCAGCAGTAACCCGCTGCGGGTCATCCGGCGGATGAGATCCGGATCGGTCTGGATCCATCCCAGTCGCAGTCCGGGGGCCAGGATCTTGGAAAAAGAGCCCAGCGAAATTACCGTTCCCCTCGCATCGTAACTCACCATGGGTGGCGGGGGAACAGTGGTGTAGGCTAGCAGATGGTAGACTTCGTCGGCGACAACATAAAAGCCGTATTGTTCACTCAGACGGACCAAATGCTCCCGACGAGATGCCGTCAGGGTAACCCCGGAAGGGTTGTGAAAAATGGGAACGGTGTAAAGAAAAGCCGGACGGATTTCAGCCAGTTTTTGTTCCAGGGCCTCGACGACCAGACCGTTTTCATCGGTCGGAAGGCCGACGACGTTTAGACCGCGGTCGGCGAAAAGGCGCAGGGCCAGAAAATAGGTGGGATCCTCGACGAAGACGGTATCCCCCGGGTTCGTGAAACGGGCGCAGACTAGATCCAGGCCGCTGGTAGCTCCGGTGGTAATAAAAAGTCGGTCGGGGTCCACAGATACTCTATAGCCGTCGCTGAGAAATTGGGCCAGTGACCGGCGAAAATATTCGTTGCCCTGTTCCATGCCGTACTGCAGGAGTGAGGCATCCGACTGTGTCAGGCGATGCTTTGCAGCCTGGCTGAGGACAGTCAACGGCAGCAGAGACGGATCCGGCTGCCCGACACCGAGATCGATGATATCATCGGATAGATTGAGTTGAGTGATCTGCATAAAGCGCCCTTGCGATCGTAATTTAATAAGCAGTTTTAATGCGCGCCGTCGGCCAGATACACGGCATAGTTAAAAATTACTATACAGGAGGGTGTAAATTGTCAATCGTAACAACCAGATCGACTCGGATATGGCACTAAATAGCCGCGTTATTCAACCGTTACGACGGTTCGCTGTGACCTGTGGCCAAGGAAAAGAGAATACGCTCTTGAAGAATTGATCAAAATTTGAGATGAGTGTATTACACGGCAAGGCGGCAGCGG
>JBDNAO010000419.1:0-3355 GCA_039768375.1 Desulfobacterales bacterium
CCGAATCCCGGACCGATATTCATGAGGGTGGCGATGACCGAACTCATGGCCGTGACATAGTCCATTTCGTCCACCATCACCATGAAACACCCGCCGCCCAGCACCAGGAAAATGTTGACGATGAAATAACAAATAGCCAGATCGATAATCTGCGGTTCAATCGGCCGCTGGTTCATTCGAACGGTGACGACGGCCATGGGTTGGAAAAATATGCGCTTTATCGAGGCAACCATGTATTTCCAAATGATAACGTAGTGAACAACTTTAATGCCGCTGGTCGTCGATCCCGCGCAGGCGCCGATGAAGCACACCGCGTAGAGAAACATCTGCGCCGCTTGGGGCCACTTTTCATAATCGTCGGTGGTGAATCCGGTGGTGGTCAGCAGGGATGTGACCTGAAAAGTTGCAAACCGGACCGAATCGATCAGGCTGGTGTATGTGTTTTCCTTCCACAGGATCCACGAAACCACCCCACAGAAAAACAGGATGAATCCCACGTACCAGCGGAATTCCGTGTTGATTCTGATGACGTGCCAGTTGCCCTGCAGCATGTGATAGAAGAGCATGAAGGTCATTCCGCCCAGAAACATGAAGATGATGATCACCCAGTCGAAATAGGCGCTGCTGTAGTGCCCGATGCTGGCGTTCCAGGGGGCATAGCCGGATGTGGATACCGTGCCGAAGGCAATGCACAGCGAGTCGAATACGCTCATCCCGCCAAGGCACAGTAAAAGGATTTCCAGCAGATTCAGGGCCAGGTAGATCCCCCACAGCCAGATCATCGTGTCCCGGTTGCGGGGCATGAACTTTTCCTTGGTGATGACCTGGCCCGGACTGGATTCGGCGCGAAATATGCGCAGGCCGCCTATGCCGTGAGGCAAGAAAATAACGGTCAGCGTTAAAAATCCCATACCGCCGAGCAGGTGGGTCTGGCTGCGCCAGAGTAACAGCCCGTGCGGTACCACTTCGATATCATTGAGAATGGTGGCGCCACTGGTGGTGTAACCGGACATCATTTCAAAAAAAGCGTCGGTAAAGGACGGAATCGATCCATGGATGATGTAAGGCAGGCCGGAAACGGCGGAAATCAGAATCCATCCGAAGAAAGCGATGAAAAAGCCGTCGTTGATGGTCTGGTCGTGGTTTTTCCGGAAAAACCACCACAGAGGCAGCCCCGCGGCAATGATCAGCGCTCCTGAAATCAACAGGGAGAAGAGGTCGTCTTCCCCGTAATACAGGGAACAGAGCACCGGAAAAGCCATTGATACACCGGTGATAGCCAGCAACTTACCGAAGACATTTATGATAGAAGCATAATGCATCTTTTTTCCGCTTTGCGCCGGAAATGCGCGAGTTGGCTGTCAAGCCCAACGGCACGGTCCGCGTTCACCCTAAAAGCGATGCCGGCGACCGGTTTTTTCAAACGGCCGGTTTCGTAGTTGGCGCCCGGCACCGTATAGACCAGGATTGCCTCCAGAAGGAAAGGAACGACGCCGGTCTGGGCTTCACGGCCGACAAGGAACAGGGTCAACCCGATGAGCACGAACAGGAAACCCAAGGGGCGCGCGTCTCCAGTGTGGTAATGGTCTGCACAGAACCGCGAGCTGAAAAAAACGGCACCAAGGCCGCCACCGGCAGGATGCCCTTAACAAACAAAAATTGTTTTCATACCTTAATTAAGGCCGCAGGACAAGGTTCGGCAGGATCTCGCCAGACGCAGCAAGGTTCGGGGAAGGATGCAATTTCCTTCAAACCCGCCGTGGTTCCGTGATCAAGGATCGACTCGATCGGTTTGATATCGGCGGCCGTACCCAGCTTGTCTTTTACCATCATGATAGCGCCCATATTGAAAACCACCCCCGCCCCTTGGGATCGTCTTTTATCTTGCGTCCCGGATCCCTGCTGGTGTAATGCGAATGACAGATGACCAGGATACACCTTGACCGTTGGGGCGATTCGGGGACCGCGGGGGATCTGGCATGCAATTGCAATCGGATTTCACAGCAAATGCCGGCCCGGGCATCCGGGTCGTTTACGCCACGCAATGGACTGGAGGTTGCCCTCCAGAACTGTGGTATCGCTACATGACCGAATCGGACAATTGCCATTATATGTCCAGAGGTTTTCGAACTTTTGATTGCTGCGACACATCTGGAGGAGGACAACCTTATGAAAACCCCGAAAAAGACAATGACATCCCGTGAACGTGTGATTACGGCGCTGGAGCACCGCGAACCGGATCGGGTGCCGATGAGCATGTCCATCACCATTGATGCGTACACCAATCTCAAACGCTACATGGGGATCGAGGTTGAAGAAAAGCTAAAACCGGGGCGCTGGACCGAAGTTCCGATTCAACCGCAAGTGGCCCAAAAATTCGGCCTGGACGTTATCTGGCTGCCTATGGGAAAGGCACACAAAAAACCCAGGCAATCCACCGATCCCAATAAATGGTACGACGGCTGGGGCATTGAATGGACGAAAATACCCCTGCCCGGCGGCGGTTACTACAACGAAATGACCGGCCCGCCGCTGAAAGATGCCACCATCGCTGACCTGGAAGATTACCCCTGGCCCGATCCCTATGATCCCGGTCTGGTGGAGGGGCTGCGGGAAAACTTTCGCCGCATCCACGAAGACACCGAATTTGCCATCATGACCAAATTCGGCGGTGCTATTTTTGAACAAGCCTGGTATCTGCGCGGTATGGAGCAATTTCTCATGGACCTGATCAAGAATCAGGACTTCGTAACGACGCTTTTTGAAAAGATTTTTAAAGTTCAGAAGGGCCTGGATGAGGCCGGACTCGAGGCCGCCGGCGAGTATGTCGATATTTTGCGTCTGAGCGGCGAGGACCTGGGGACCCAGGAAGCGCCCCTGATCTCCCTGCAGTTGTTTCGCCGGCTTGTAAGGCCTTTTTTGGAAAAACTATGGGGCTTTGCCAAACAAAAACTGCACGAAAAAAATCCCCGCGCCAAGATCATGCTCCACTCCTGCGGTGCGGTGCAACCCTTCATTGCCGACTGGATCGATATGGGCCTCGATATGCTGGATCCGGTTCAACCGCTGGCCCGTGGCATGGATCCCTTCGAACTGAAGGCCAAGTTTGGCGACAAGCTGTCCTTTCACGGCGGCATCGACGCGCAACAGACGCTGCCTTTTGGCACTCCCGAGGAGGTGCGCCAGGAGACCCGTCGCTGTATCAAGGCTCTGGCACCCGGCGGGGGATATATTCTGGCGCCGGTGCATAATGTGCAGCGGGATGTTTCGCCGGAGAATCTGATGGCCATGCGCGATGCCGTCGAAGAGTTTGGTTATTATCCGCTTGATCTGTAAAGCATACACCCGGCCGCAA
>JBDNAO010000420.1:0-5186 GCA_039768375.1 Desulfobacterales bacterium
ATCTACGAGATGATCACCGGTGAACGACTGTTCACTCAGACCGGCAAATTGATCATCGGCATTAAAAACTTGATGTTCAGGAACTCGGGTGAAACTGCGGCCCAGCTCGAACTTTTAAAAAACACCAGCCGGATGTTCTGGCACAGCGCCCGGTCAGAAATGGCGAAGAAAACCGGCGAGAAAAAGCACATCCTGCAAAGGGTCACCGTCGGCTTGACCGATGACGTTCGAGCGCTGTTCCTCAAAGAATTGCAGATGGAAAAGCACTGCATCCTTAGGCGTATCAAGGAGACTGTTGCCGGCCAGAGGGTATTCATGAACGAAAAAACCCGCCGAAGCCTTTTGATTGCATCACGAAAAAAAATAACGCAACTGAAGGTCAAGTGGAATAAAGCCCAGCCGGACGGTGGTAAGGGTCTCAAGATCTTGAACGACCTGGAAGCGCTCAAGCGCGCAACCGAAAATAATATGCAGCTGACGACCCTTCTCGAAGACCCGCTGTCGACCGTATCGGCTGATGAACTGATCTATTTCATGTTCGAGGTCGTTCAAAAGGCCATGTGTCGCGAGACATGGGGCGATCTGATTCCAACCGAGGTCGTGGGCGTCCGGGAGGGGCAGGGCACGACCACGGTCGAGGCCACCATTTGATTTCTATGGACGGAAACTAGTTGATAGCCTTAGCAATTTCCCCCGCCGTCTTTCTAATAGCGTTCATATCACCGGGAACCAGCTCCCACTCGGTCATCGTCAACTTGGGATCGCTCGATTTGCGCGGAATCAGGTGCAGGTGGTAGTGCAAAACGATCTGGTTTACGGCCCTTCCGTTGAGTTGTATAAAGGCGATGCCGTCCGGATTAAGGGAAATTTTCATAGCCCTGGCGACCTTTAAAGATGCCTGGTGAATAGCGGCGAGATCTTCCCCATCGATTTCCCAGATGTTTTCGGCGTGTCGTTTGGGAATAATCAGTGTGTGTCCGGTATTAAGAGGGTTGACGTCTGCGAACGACAGAACCCTGTCGTTTTCGAGAATCTTGAAGCACGGGATCTCTCCCCTGACGATCTTGCAGAAGATGCAGCCTTCCATTGAGGTCTCCTTTCCAATCGGGTTGGGTCCATTTCGCAGTCTTTTTTCAACCTATGGGTTATGATTCAACCTTCTGGATTAATTGACATGCCGAAATGAATTATGAGGTTAAGACCGGTCAGCCGATTTTGGATATCTCTCCGAAGGTCTTGATTTCCATCGGCAGGTCCGAGACCGATATGGCGATTTCGGCCCCGAGTGCGAACGCCCTTTCGATGACGTTTTCAAGCTGGATCACATTACCCGGCCAGTGATACTGGAGCAGATACGACAAGGCTTCCGGCTCAAAGGTGTAAACCTTGCGGGCGCTGTCGGCGTTGTGCTTGTGAAGAAAGTGGTTGACCAGCAAACAGATATCCTCTTTGCGTTCCCTCAGAGGCGGCATCTTGATCGAAACGGCACTGACGCGGTTTAAAAAATCTTTGCTCACCAGGTCACCCTCGATGGCGTCCCTGAGATCTTTACCCATAGCGGCAATCACCCGAATATCCCTTGCAAAACCGGTTCCGACCGGCTCGATATCATTCGTCTTCTCGTCCAGCAGCCGCAAGAATTCCTTTTGAACCGGGAGCGAAATGTCGGTGATTTCGTCCAGGTAGAGGGTGCTGCCGTCCGCGTATGCAAGCAACTCCGACAGATGTTGGATCACGTCGTCTCCTGACCGACCTCGCAGGAAGGTCCCGCATACAATGGGAATCAGCGGTCGGTGGTTCCGATCACTGCTGCGGTGGATCACTCTGGCCGTCAGCTCCTTTCCGGTTCCGCTTTCGCCGCGGATCAGCACGTTGTGGCCTGTGTTTTTCATCCGATCGATGATTTCGTAGATCTCCTGCATCCCGAGACTGATACCGACCAGAGAATCATAGCGGTGGCGCTCCTTGATCCGGCTTTTCAAAAGGGCCCTTTTGTCTTTCAGCAGCTTTTCGCCGACGATTCTGTCGATGATCAATTTCAACAGATCCAGTTTGAAGGGCTTTTGCAGATAATCGTAGCTGCCGATTTTCATGGCTTTTACGGCCGTTTCCATCGTTCCGTGGCCGGTAACGATGATGACTTCGGTGTCAGGCCGGTACTCCTTGATCGCCGACAGCAGTTCGATACCGTCAATTTCCGGCATCTTGAAATCCGTGAAAATGATGTCGAAATCTTTTTCCTTCAGCATGTGGAGGGCTTTGTGGCCGCTGTCGGCCAAACTCACCGCGTAGCCTTCACGGGACAGGTATCGATTCACCAGATCGAGTATCGCCTTATCATCATCGACAAACAGAATGCCGTAGTCTTTCATGAATACCTCCGCAGTCAGGGACCGCATGCTCGACGTCTTCCAGAGGGGTTTAGCCTACTATTTCTTGTCTATGCCGTAGCGTTTAATCTTTTCGACGAGCGTGGTTCGTTTGATCTGCAACAGTTCCGCTGCCTTGTTCTTGACCCATTTGGTCTTTTCCAACGCACTCAGGATCAGTTCTTTTTCGTATTCGGTCACCGCCGTATTGAAGTCGACCCCTTCAGCGTAAATTTCCAGGTGCGGCTGAACCGCCGGTCGGCTGACACCGCGAACCCGGTCCGGCAGGTCCGACGGCCGAATGTCTCCGGTTTCGTTGAGAACCACCAGACGTTCCATCAAATTTTTCAGCTCCCGCACATTGCCTGGCCAGGAGTGGTTCAGCAAATGAGCCATGGTTTCGGGTAGAATTTTGATCGATTCCCGGCCTTTGTCGCGGCTGATATTTTCCAGAAAATACGAGATCAGCAAGGGTATGTCCGATTTTCTATGCTTGAGTGGTGATAGAGCGATCGGAATGACATACAGGCGGTAAAACAAATCTTCGCGAAAATTGCCCTTCTGAACCTCTTCTTCCAGATCACGGTGGGTGGCCGCTACGATTCTGACATCCGCCCTGATGGTCTGCACTCCGCCGACCCGTTCAAATTCGTTTTCTTCCAGCACCCGCAGGACTTTGACCTGCAGATCCGGACTCATATCACCGATTTCATCAAGGAATATCGTACCGCCCCGGGCTTGCTCGAACTTGCCCGATTTGTCTGAAATGGCCCCCGTGAAGGCGCCTTTGACATGTCCGAACAATTCGCTCTCCAGCAAGCTTTCGGTGATGGCTCCGCAGTTGATCTGAACAAAGGGGTTGTCGCGCCGGTAAGAACGCCGGTGAATGGCCTTGGCGATCATACCCTTGCCAGTCCCGGTCTCACCGTTGATCATGATGGTGGTGTCGCTGTCGGCAACGCGTTCGACGATGTCGAACACTCTTTGCATCGACTCGCTTTCACCGATGATTTCCTGGAAAACTTCGTGTTGCGTGATTTTCATCTGGGGCAGAATAAGACGCTGGTTGAATATTTTAATAAAAAATTTATTTTCCGTACAACGAGCCTGGAACAATGAAAAGAAATCGATACCGCCAAAAACCAAGGGGACTGGTTGATACCAACCGCCCTATTTTACCAGTCCCACCTTCCTGACCGCCCGCTCGATCTGTTCCAGGCGCGCTGCCAGGCTACCCGTAAAACCAACCGAAAGCCGCACCAGTCCGGGTGACAATCCGATCTTGTGCTGGTCTTCGGGCGGAACTTCCGAAGAGGTAGATGAACTCGAGCAGGACATCAACGTATCATAATATCCGAGCGACACGGCGATAAATCCGAAACGTTCTTCGTTCTGAAGAACATCCATCAGGTCTTCGGCCCTCGACCGGGTGCCACAGTCGATGGTCAGCATGCCGCCGTAACCGTAGCCCTCGTTGATGAGCCGGCTCATGAGCCGGTACTGTGGGTGGGAAGGAAGACCGGGATAGGTGACGCCAACCCCCATTTCGTTCAATTTGGCGGCAATAATCATGGCTCGGGCGCCGTGTTCGCGCATGCGCAAGGCCAGGTGCGGCAGCCGTTGGATGATGTCGTAGGCGATGCGTGGATCCATGGTCGGGCCCAGGAGCATGACGCGGCCGGTATGCAGATCCATCAGTTTGTGCACGAACGGTTTGGCGGCACAAATGACCCCGGCGATCACGTCACTGGCGCCGTTGACGAATTTTGTCAGCGAGTGGACGACAATGTCGGCACCCAGTTGGGCCGGTGATACGATGACCGGCGTAAACGTGTTGTCCACCACCAACGTCAGATTGTATGTTTTCGCCAGGTCGGCCAGGGCCGGTATGTCGGCGACTTTCAGGGTGGGATTGCCGACCGCTTCGGTGTAAATGATCCGCGTTTTTTTCGTGATTCCCGCTTCGAAGGACTGCTTATCGGTCGGATTCACAAAGGTCGTGTTGATTCCCATTTTGGGGAGCAGTTCCCTGAGCAGGGCGTGGGTGCCGCCGTAGACCGTATCGCTGGAAACGATGTGATCACCTGTTTGACACAGCTGCAGCAGCGTGCATGAAATTGCGGCCATGCCGCTGGCCGTGCAGACGGCGGCCTCGGTACCTTCCATGGCGGCAAGATAGCGGGCCAGGACATCGACAGTGGGGTTGAAGTGGCGGCTGTAGAGAAAACAGCCGTTTTTTTCCGGCCCCCGGAGACCTTCGAAGATTTCGGGCATGACGCACGGATCCATGACCGTAAAGGTCGAGGACCGTGATACCGAAGGCGTCACACCGCCGTGTTCGCCGAATTCGCGGCGCGCATTCCACATGGCTTGTTCGGGATTGAATTTTTGCATGACGGGCCTCCCCAATAAAAAAAGATGGCGCGGAGATCCGGAATCGGATGTGTTTATGGAGTTTGCATCAATAGAAATAACGGAGGGCGGGAACGGGGTCAAGAAGTTTCCTCGCCCGGCGTGTTTAAAGACGACCGCTTTACGGGGAAAAACGTGATGGTGACCACCCACGAATTGTCGGAAGCGACCCTGTGCAATTCGAACAGGTGCTGCCGTCGCGTTTGTTGTCCGCCTTCGGTGTAATCGACGTCGAGATTGCAGAGCGGTGCCATTGATGGGCCGAAAACAGGCGGTTACGAGGCCGAAGTCGGTGTGATGACGTACAGATACAGCTCGCGGGGACCGTGCGCGCCGTGTACCATTGTCAGCTCGATATCGGCGGTTTTACTCGGGCCGCTGATCAGGGTCAGGCAGTTGGCCAAT
>JBDNAO010000421.1:0-4255 GCA_039768375.1 Desulfobacterales bacterium
CGTTCCACCCGTTCGCCGAATCGCAGCACCGCACCCGCCCTTTCTGCTTCGTTCAGGAGCATAGTGATGCTCAATTCCGGGAACAACAGACCGGCCTCGACTTCCAATCCTGCCGCGAGCGCGTCGGACGGGGCCAACTGCGGCCATCGTTTACGGACTTCGGCCGCCGTCAGGGCCTGATGAGGGATATTGCCGGCGCGGGCACTGGCGAGAAAACCTTTTACAGCCGGACCATCCGGCAAACCGATGGTTAAATTACCCGTCGAGACGAGAAGTGTTATCCCCGTATCCCGCTCCAGTCTCCGCCATAGCTCCCATGCCCGCAACGCCATGGGGACGTATCCGGTACCTTCCAGGTAAGCCCGGCGGATGCTGCGCGATTGGCCATGGTGACTGCCCCGGTTGTGCGGTGGGCGAAAAGCGTCAAGGCCGATAACAGAATGGCCCCGGCGCGCCAACTCCATAGCGGTTGCGGAACCGACCGTACCCAGCCCGGCGATGATGACGTCATATGCGTTCATGAGATGTCAACTTGTTTCATCTTCGGAAATGAATCTCCCTGCAGCAAGCTGCAGGGTATCAAAGCTGTTTGATTTTATCCCCTCACCTTAACCTTTTCCCCAGGGAGAGGGCATATGTGGTGACCCTGTAGCGAGCTACAGGGAATTATCAAGTTCAATCCATTCTAATTGATACCTTCAATGAATGAGGTTTCGGTACAAAAAAGAGGTGTGGGTTTGGACCAACCGGTAGGGCTACCGAATACCGGGAGGAGCATGTTTTCGAAGTCCTTTTTTAACCTGGCGCTTTGTGGGAAAATAAATACTCTGAAAGTGAAACAGTAATCCGATCCCCCAGCCGATCACCGGCCACTGAAACCACCAGGGTCCGGGTGTCAAGCTGTTGATCAGCAGCAGTATGCCACTGGTGATTAGGTAGCTCCAAAGATGCCAGTGGAATCCGAATTTGCGGCTTTGCCGCCAATCTCTTGCCGTGGTTTCCTTTGACTTTTCTGCCATTTCCTGTGCAAGAGCCGATTCAATCATTGGGGGTTCCAATCCCAGTTCTATGCCGATCTCAAGAAGTTCTTCCCGGCTGATGCCGATGCGCTGTTTCAGCAGCAGCGCCCGCTGAATGACGCGATTGACCTCTTCTGTGCTGAATGATTTCATAAATCACCGCTACCCTGCGTTCGGCGCCGGCGCCGTCTTGATGAAAACATCCCGCTGAGGAAAGGGGATGTCGATCCCTTCTTTTATAAACCGTTTGTAGACCGCGGTATTCAACAAATGCGTCACCCGTCCGCGCAGAACCGGCTTATCCACCCAGCACAGGAGTTCGTGATCGAGGCTCGAATCACCAAAGGCACGAAAGCGCACCCGTGGCGCCGGGGCCTTGCAGACTTCCGGTTGACTGGCGGCCACATCCATGAGCACTGACTTTACTTTGTCGATGTCCGATCCGTAGGCCACGCCTACTTTGACGCGTATGCGGTATCGTTCATGGGGACCACCGGTCTCATTGGTAATCTTGGCGTTACCCATGATGGAATTGGGCACTGTGATCTCGACATCGTCGCGGGTCAGCAAGCGTGTGCTGCGAATGCCGATGTGCGTCACCTCCCCCCGTTCACCCGAATCCAGCAAGATGAAATCCCCGAGCTTGAAGGGCGCATCGGTCAGGATGAACACCCCCGAAAACAGGTTGGCCAGCGTATCCTTGGCGGCAAATGAAATGGCCAAACCGAGAATTCCGGCCGAGGCTATCCAGGCAGTCACATTGATGTTCCAGGCCAGAAAAACGAAGTAGAGCGCCAGAGCCACAACCAAAATCACCAGCAGATTATTGAACAACGGCAGGGTACGTTGCTGAATCAGGGTGAACCGGCTGTCGTCGCGGCTCACCAATGCAACGATCAGCCGCAGGAACCGTGCGGCGGCTTTTGCCCAGAGAAAGATGGCCACGGTTTTCAGTCCGCTCAGGGTCACGAAGTGGACGGTCTGTGAAAAATCCAGCCGAGCGGTGGCCACCGCTAGCCCGAGAAGTAGGATGCTGACAAAGATCGGTCTGTGAAAAATATCGAGGATCTGGTCGTCCAGCGTGAACTTCGTTTTCTTCAGGAGGCGTCTGATAAAACGGGTCATGATCATGTCCACGATCTTGGCGACGAGGACAAAAAGGACGATGATCAATACGGCCTGCAAATAACGGTTGGGAGCGATTTTCGCGAGCGCATCCAGTAACTGCTCTTGGTTGAAATCCATTACGATTCCTTCTTCAATACGTTCTGACGGTTTAAAATTCGCAAGGGTATTTATCGTTGAACTGATCCATTACAGCCAACAGGTCTTCCGGCAATTTTTCCCTGACCTGAAAAACGATGTCTGCGGGAATATGCTTGTAATAGGCCTGGGCGATGCCGCCGGCGATGCAAGCCATGGTGTCGGCATCTCCACCAAGAGATATGGCGTTTTTCAGGGTGGTCTCGTAATCATCGGCATCGAGAAAAGCGATGATAGACTCGGGCACGGACCCCTGGCAGGAGACATCGAAGAAATAATCCGGCCTGATGTCCTCGACCGTGCGATGAAGATCGTAGGAAAAACGATCCTCGATCCGCGTTCGAATAGCCTCTTTGTTTTCACCGCTCCGCGCCAAAAAAATGGCCAGCGCCGTTGCCTGTGCCCCTTTGATACCTTCCGGATGGTTGTGGCTAACCTCGGCGGATTGCCAGGCATGTGACAGCACGTCTTCCATCGTTTCATAAGCAAAACCCACGGGAGAAACCCTCATGGCCGAGCCGTTTCCGTAACTGTTGTATGGCGTTGCGTCAGCATCCCAGATCCAGCGCCTGAACGAACCGCCGTAGGGCAGATTGGGGTATTTTTGGGCAAAGGACTTCAGCGACTTGCCATAATCAATTCCGGTTAGTATGGCATTGGCAACCGCGATTGTCAGAACCGTATCGTCTGTAAATTCGGCCACTCTTGTGGGAAAATTTACCGTTTTAATCGGAGAGCTTTCGTAAGGTGACCCGATCATGTCACCCGCGACGGCGCCGATCATTTTTACTTCCTTTACACTGCAACTGTCCCCGAAGGGTTCGCGAAAAAATAGGTTGGCAATTTTGGGCGTTGAGGCGCCCGGCCGGCAAGGCGCGAAAACGCAGGAATATCTGGATATGTCGAGTTTTCACAACGCGGGCGGGCGGGACGCATCGGCGTCTAAAATGTTAAGTTATTTTTGAGCGAGCCCTAACTCAATCACTTCAGCGTTTCGTCTAAAAATTCCGTAAAGCGCTGCCAGGATTTCTTGTCCGCGTCTGCTCTGTACCGGTCGCCGCCAATCACGGTGAAGGCATGGGGTGCGCCGCCGTATGTGATCATTTCGTGTGAAACACCCTTGGCCTCCAGTTCAGCGGCAAGCGTGGCGAAATCTTGCATGCTGATGGCCGTGTCTGCCGTGCCGTGCAGGATCAAGAATTTGCCCTTGGCTTTGGAGTAGTCCTGCCCCTCGGGTGTTTTCAATCCGCCATGAAATGTCACAAAGCCTTTCATGTCGGCCCCCGACCTGGCCAACTCCAGCACGGCGGCTCCGCCGAAGCAGTATCCCATGGCCACGGCATTGCCGGTATCGGCCCCCTGGGATTGGGCCGTTTTCAGCGCCGCATTCAAAAGCGCGCGCATTTTTTCACGGTCTTTATACAATTCACCGGTATGCTGGCGCTTGTCTTCCATTTTGGTCGGCCTGACGCCGGCTCCGAACAAGTCGACGGCAAACACCGTATACCCCATCTCCGCCAGCATGTCGGCCCGTTTGACTTCATAGTCCGTCAACCCGTCCCAGTCATGGACTAAAAGAACCAGGGGGTCTTTGCCGGAGGTGCCGGTATAGTACCCCTCATAAGAGGCGCCATTCACCTCGTAGACAACAGATTTACCGGCAGCGGCAGCCGTGGATACTATCATTAGTACCAAAACAAAAGTAAATATGGTTTTCATTTGACTCCTCCATGGATCGATCGTGATGAAGTTTCCACATTGGTTATAGGACTAACGATAGGAACGGATGACCAAAATGCAATATCTGCCGATACGAGTGAAAGAATTTTTAGTAGTGAGTATAGTAAATATTAACCTTGGTTGAGCGGTTTCCCGCCCAGGCGGGATTAACGGTTCCCAATTAAACGCTCATGGCCCTTCGGGCCGCCACGGTGCATGAAAATGATGCGCCGGAGCCCGGATGAGCGGTTGAG
>JBDNAO010000422.1:0-5390 GCA_039768375.1 Desulfobacterales bacterium
ATTCCGGCGTTGGTGTAGTGCATTTTGGCCATTCCGATCGAAATGTACTGGGGCTTGCCGTGGTTCATGATGCCTACATGGGCGATCGTGATGAAGTTCGGCCGGCCGTTGACCGTCGCGCCGACAAGGGTGGTCGGCATCGGATAGAGCGCATTGACGAATCCGAGTGAATCCATAGGTCCTCCTCCTTTATGATATGTAAAGATTTAGTCATCAGCCCCTTCGAATGTCAACCATGACTTTTACGGCATTATAAACGAGAAAACAGGACGGCTATGTAAGAATGTTCACCAATTCCCGGTGACACCGATTTTTCTTCAAATTTTGATCGGTTTGTATTATAGGACAAGGCGAAAGGTGCAGGGTGCAAGGTAAAAGGTGTAAGGCACAAGGACGGGGGATTGAGATGCAACCCATCCTTTTTCCTCCCGCCGTTTTCTTTCCACCTTCCAACATTTTCCCTAAGCCTTGTACCCTGAACCTGGAGCCCTTCATTTCCTAATACGGCACCACCCGCCTGGAATGAGCGCCAGAGAAGACGAACCGGAAGAGAGCATACTTAGGGCCGCGGCAAGAAATAATTACACATCTTGATTGTTTTTTGGCCCGTTTACCGCGTTACATCCACCAACACATATCCCGATATGCGCCGGCGGATGTGCCTTGTAGACAAACCAAAATTCTGCGCAATCTTGTGTAATTATTTCTCGCCGAGGCCCTTAGATGGAAACCAGTTAAGAGACCTCATACCCATGCCGCTTCATATACGCAAAGCCCTGCTCGTCTATTGTTCGCCGGCCGGCAGCACGGCCCACGTCGCCCGCATCATGCGGCAGAAAATCGCCGCCCTGGAAACCCCCGTCACGATGATCGACCTGAGCGACTATCCCGATGTCGATTTCATCATACCCCAGCTCTTCGATGCCCTAGACAACATCTGCCTCTACATCGGTTCACCGGTCTATGCCGCCCATCCGATTCCGCCCGTAATGGAGTTCATCGCACGCATGCCCCAGGCCAAAAACGGTTTCAGCGCGCCATTTGTCACCTGGGGTGCTGTCACCAGCGGGATCGCCCTTTATGAAATGGGAGCGGCGCTCGCGCAGAAGGGATATCCAATCCTCGGCGCCGCCAAGGTTCTCTCCAGACATTCGATGATGTGGGCCGTGGATACGCCGCTGGGGGCCGACCACCCGAATGCCGAAGATGACCGGATGATTGAGACACTTCTGCAAGCGGTGGCCGATAAACTGAGAAAAACCGATCCGCCGACGCTGGCACCATCCGTTCTCGACTACCAGGCCCAATCCTTGCGGGATCAAATGGCCCAGGAAAGCTTCGAGCAGGCCAAGACGCGTTTCCCCCCCCAAAAAAGTACTGAAAGAACGCTGCACGCAGTGTGGCATCTGCGTCGAGAACTGTCCGGTGGAGGCGATCCATTTGACCGATGCGCCAGAGATCGGTCCGGTCTGCATTCACTGCCTCAACTGCGTCCGGATTTGCCCGGAAACGGCCATCGTGGCGGACCTTCAAGCGATTTATGAGCACCTACGCGAACGAGCAGAGAAAATCAAAGAGTGCCCATGTACCCAACTATTTATTTGACCATACTGCGGGCGGTTACCATCGCGATCGTCGTTCTTCTTCTCCCGTTGGGATATTCGCCCGGTGCGGCAGCGGTCAAGTCCAGCGGTCCGTCCGACGTTATCCAGTTTCGGGGCAACAGCGATTTTTCACCTTATGAATTCATCAACGATAAGAACGAACCGGACGGCTACAATGTCGAAATGGCGAGAGCGATTGCCCGTCAATTGGGTCTCAAGGTTCACATCGAACTGGGCCAATGGTCTGACGTCAGACGGGAACTCGAGACCGGCAAGATCGATGCCTTGAATGGGGTGCTCTATTCGAAGGAGAGAGACGAGGTCTTCGATTTTTCGATCCCTCACGTCGTGATCTCTTACGCCGTTTTCGTGCGCAAGGATTCCGTCATCCAGAATCCGATGGATCTCAAAGGTAAGGAAGTCATCGTGGTGAAAGACGTCTATGCCCATGACTGGTTGAGCCAGAATGACTTCACCCCCCATGTTGTCACGGTTGCGCGTCCCGAAGAGGCGTTGCAACTGCTTTCCCAGGGCCGGCACGACTGTGCAGTGCTTGCTCGTCTGCACGGCCTTGACCTGCTCCGGTCTCTGAATATCGACAATCTCAAGACCATCGGTCCCCCGGTGCTGACTCAAAAAATGGGTTTTGCGGTAAAAGCCGGAAATGCCGACCTGCTGGCGAAGATCAACGAGGGTCTCTATCTCGTGCAAGCCAGCGGAGAGTATGACCGGATCTACCGCAAGTGGTTTTCGGTTTATGAACAGAAAAGGTTTCAGGACCGGTTGGTGCAAATCGGGAAACTGGTGGGTCTGCCGCTGGTCGTACTTCTCGTGCTGGCCGGATTATGGATACGGTCACTGAAACTTCTGGTCGCCCGCCGGACGCAAGCACTCAAAGAAAATCAGATTCTGCTGAACCGAATCGTCCAGGGGACCCCACTGCCAACCTTGGTATTGGACCGAAACGGAAAATTGTTGTTGTGGAATAGGGCCTGCGAAGAGTTGACCGGAATATCCGCCACCGCTGCCGCAGAACGGTTGCGAAACACCCCGCCGGGCGAGGCAACCGCCGATCCGTTCATGTTGCAACTTCTAACGGAAAAGATCCCGGCCGATTCAGAGGGCAAGCGGGAATCCGCCCGCCCGCAATTCTTGAAATCTTCCCCGAACGCAACCGAAATTGAGGTGTGCGTTCCGCAGCTGGGTGACACCGGCTGCTGGTTGTACGGCACGATCGTTCGATTTTGTGACGAGCAGGGCCATCCGATCGGCATCATTGAGACCTGGCAGGATTTGACCGATCGCAAAAATTTGGAAAAGCAACTCGCCCATGCCCAACGACTGGAGGCCATGGGACGGTTGGCCGGTGCGATTGCGCACGACTTTACGAATTTCCTGCAAGCGATCCTAGTCTTCACCGAGACTGCCAAGTTTGAAATCTCGGCGGATTCCCCTGTCCGGTACCACCTGGATGGCATCCATAAAACCGTCTTCCGGTCCAAGGAGTTGATCCACCAGATAAAAGTTTTCAGCCGCCAAAACCTGTTGATGCCAAAGGCGATACGGCTGAAGGCGGTCGTGCAGAAAGCCGTGGCCTCGGTCAAGAACATTGTTCCTGACACCATCGTCCTGCGGCTGTCGATCGACTCGGACGCCCGAATTATGGCGGATGAGGTCCCGATCGAACAGGTGGTGTCGAACCTGTGCATGAACGCTGTGAGTGCGATGGGCGATACCGGCGGCACGCTGACTGTAAGGTTGTCGACCGTCGAGCTGACCCGAGAGACGGCCCGGCGTGATCCCGAGCTGCGATCGGGAGTCTATGCGAAACTTACGGTGGCCGACACCGGCAAGGGTATACCGGCTGAAGATCTGGAAAGAATCTTCGAACCGTTCTTCACCACCCGCAAGCGCGAAGGCGGCACCGGAATGGGGCTGGCCATCGTCCACGGCATCGTAAAAGGATACGACGGCGTCATATCCGTGGAGAGTGAGGTGGGTAAGGGGACGGCTTTCGAAATCCTCTGGCCGGTCATTCCGCCGGAGGATAACATTGCCGACACAAATCAGGAAGTGTCGCAACCGGCCCAAGCGGTTTGAATAGCAAACCCGGTTAAATGTGACGGCGGTCGGTTAAATGAAAACTTTCCCCGAAAATGGCGACGATTAGATGGCCGCCAAGCGTCAGTCCGTGGTAGGATTTCCAATGGGAGATCAGACGAAAGCGTTGCGCACGGCCGGCTTCGAGGTGGATCTGGCGGGCGAGCTTGATGGCGGTTTCCACGGCTTCGGAGCCGCTGGAGACGAAGTAAAACCGATCTAATCCCTGCGGTGTGTGTGCGGCCAGGGCCGAGGCCAGCTGCTCCACCACCGGCGTGGTGAACATCGTGGGATGTACGTAATGATGGGAGAGGATCTGGTCGCGCACGGCGTCGGCAATTTCCCGGCGGTCGCTTTATTTTTGTCCGCCGTCCTTTTTTTGCGGCTTTGTGGATGCTTTACATCCATGAGGTGATGATTAGTTTTTTTCCGTCGACGAGCAGCGTTTCGGGCCTTATCGCTTCTGGCCTCATCAGCACAACTTCACCCCGAAAAACGACGGTATCGAAATGCATGACAATGTTCGCTACGGTTTGAATTTTGGAATACTAAGAAGGCTGATTCATAGATACTGGGTGCGAGGTCGTCTGGAGGATATTTTTGACTATCGAAAAGAACAATTGCGTAGACGATTGCCTTTGACCAGCACGGCGATCCCCGCTGCCTTATTCAACCGGTAAGAGTGGGTACTCGGATCTTAAAACGATGCGGATGGAGGAAAAGATTGTGAAATTTTCGAATCCCTGGATGTGGCTGTTACTCTGCTTTATGTTTCAAAGTTGCACCCTATCCGGCAAACCCATACACACGGTAAAATCGGTGGATCTCGAGCGGTTCATGGGAGACTGGTACGTGATTGCCAACATTCCCACGTTCATTGAAAAAGGAGCGCATAACGCGGTGGAATCATATCGTCTCGCCGAAGACGGCACCATTGAAACCACCTTCATATTCAACAAGGGTGCACCCAACGGTCCGCTCAAAGTGTACACACCCCGGGGCTTTCTTATAGACAAGTCCTCCAATGCCGTGTGGGGAATGCAATTTATCTGGCCCTTCAAGGCGGAGTACCGGATAATTTATCTCGACGAAAATTATTCACAAACCGTTATCGGCAGGACCAAAAGGGACTATGTCTGGATAATGGCAAGAACGCCGAAAATACCGGACACCGATTACACCCGCATTTTGGATTTTTTAGAATCCGAGGGCTACGACATCCAAAAAATTAAGAAAGTACCCCAATCGGGTTCATCTTAACGAGTTTCACCCGGAGACAAGTCCCCGAATCCGCTTCCTCCATATGTCTTCGAAATCCTGAACCGCATCTATGCATCAATCCTCGAACATATTCACGCCGGTCGATGGAAATGTCTACACAGCCGTCGTGCTGAATGACCTGGTGAATATTGAATCGCTCTTGTTGTTGGAGCGATAAACATAACCGGCGCCTCTAAAATCATGCCCGGTGGCAGCGCTCGTCAATCCATAACAAGTTACCGGTGGCGAGCGTATGGTCGGCCCGGGGCGAAATGGATGGTGTTGACTGCGAGAAGCCGATCGCATATAAAAGGATTAAAACGGATACTGGAAGGAGGGACCCAAGATGCCCAAAAAAATCATGATCATCGACGATGACCCCACGGTTGTGCGATACCTACAGGCCGTTTTCAGCGACAACGGTTA
>JBDNAO010000423.1:0-3690 GCA_039768375.1 Desulfobacterales bacterium
AAAGCGCTCGACATTAAAACCATTAAATGGATCACCAAGCGCGCCTACCGCCGCTATCCCAATTTCCTGATTTACAATGAGAATTCACAATACCCTGAAGTGATATTGAAAGCAACAAGCATCGTTTTGAAATCGTTCTTTCCAAGTCAGCCCATATGGAGGGTTTACATTTTCGTTCGCAAAATTCTCAAAGCACTTGGTGTGGACTGATCCTGCAACCCCAGGTATAGCCGGATGTGCCAAGCGAATATTGAAACATTCTCCCAAGTATTTATAAAGAGGTTAAAAGCGTGGAGCTACGATACATACTGTTTCCCGGTCCAGCTGGGCGTCATCCCCAGTGAGTAATACGCCGGCGCATATCGGGATATGTGTTGGCGGATGTAACGCGGTAGACGGGCCAAAAGACAAACAAAATATGTAATTATTTCTTGCCGCGGCCCTAAAGCCTTTATTACTTTTAAGTCGGACACCACACCCTGTTACGACACAGGAGGCTGCCATGTCCTATGATGCAGAGGCCCTGCGCTATCACCGCGAACCGCGGCCCGGAAAAACGGAAGTCGTTCCCACCAAGCCTTTTTTCAGCCAAACCGATCTCAGTCTGGCCTATTCTCCCGGTGTGGCGGCCCCTTGCCTGAAAATCAAAGACACGCCGGATACGTCTTACGACTACACCAACCGGGGAAATCTGATTGCCGTGGTTACCAACGGCACGGCAGTTTTGGGGCTGGGCAACATCGGCGCCCTGGCCGGCAAGCCGGTAATGGAAGGCAAAGCCGTTCTGTTTAAACGCTTTGCCAACATTGATGTATTCGACATCGAGTTGGACACCACCGATGCCGATGACTTCATTCGTACCGTCAAGCTGATGGCACCTACTTTCGGCGGCATCAACCTGGAAGACATCAAGGCACCGGATTGCTTCTACATCGAAGAACAACTCAAAGCGCAGATGTCCATCCCGGTATTTCACGATGACCAGCATGGCACGGCCATCATTTCCGCCGCCGCCATGTTGAATGCGGTGGCGATCACGGGTCGGCGCATACAGGATCTGCGGGTAGTCGTCAACGGGGCCGGAGCGGCCGGCATCGCCTGCGGCAAGCTGTATATCCAACTGGGTGTCAAACCGGCCAACCTGATCATGGTGGATACCGGGGGAGTGATCTATCAAGAACGATCGACCGGCATGAATCCTTATAAGCAGGCCCTGGCCTGTGACACGGCCGCACGCACCCTGGAAGAAGCAGTGGACGGAGCGGACCTGCTCGTAGGGTTGTCGGTGAAGGGGGCCTTCACGCCGCAACTGATCAAGCGGATGAACCCCAACCCCATCGTATTTGCCCTGGCCAATCCAGATCCGGAAATTCACTACCATGAAGCCAAGGCCGCCCGGCCAGACGCCATCGTGGCCACCGGCCGTTCGGATTTTCCCAACCAGGTAAACAATGTGCTGGGGTTCCCGTTTATTTTCCGCGGCGCGCTGGATGTGCGCGCCACCGAAATCAACGAGGCCATGAAAGTGGCTGCTGTGCATGCCCTCGCCGAACTGGCCCACGATGATGTGCCCGACGCCGTGCTCCGCGCTTATGGCGGCAAACCCATTCGTTTCGGACCTGAATATATCATCCCCAAACCGTTGGATACCCGTGTACTGCTCAAGGTGGTGCCGGCCGTGGCATCCGCAGCGGTGGAGAGCGGGGTCGCCCAGGCATCAATGCCCGAACAAACTGTTTACCTTCAGCGTCTGGAAGCCGGCCTGGGGCCAGAGCGCGAAATCATGCGCAAAATCATTAACCGGGCACAACAGGCCCCACGGCGCATCGTGCTCCCCGAAGGGCACAACCCCGTGATCATCCGGGCGGCCCACCAGGTGGCCAAGGAAGGGATTGCGCATCCGTTGCTGTTGGGTGACCCGGCAGCCATCCATTCTGAAGCCGATGCCCATCACATTTCGCTGGACGGCATCGACATCATGGACCATCGCTGCAACCCGCATGTGAAGGCCTTCACCGAAACCCTGTCCCGTCTGCGACAACGTAAAGGGTGGTCCCTATCTGAAACAACCACACAATTGAACAATCCCTATATATTCGGCGCGATGTTGGTCAAGGAAGAACTGGTAGACGGACAGGTTCACGGAATCGACCAATCCTACCCCAACGCCATTCGACCGGTGCTCCAGGTTATCCCCCGCCGTAAAGGGGTCAAGCGTGTCTCCGGGCTTTACCTCATCATCCAGAAGAACCGCACCCTGCTTTTTGCCGATGCGACGGTCAATACCCACCCGGATGCATCGGATTTAGCGGAAATCGCTGTACTGGCCGGCGAGATGGCGTTTTTTTTCGATATGACACCTCGAGTGGCCATGCTCTCCTATTCTAATTTCGGCAGCGTACGCAATGAAGATACACAGCGCATGGCGCGTGCCGTCGCCCTGGCACGGGAGAAGAAACCGGACCTTGTGGTAGACGGTGAAATGCAGGCGGATACCGCCGTGATGGAACGCGTTCTGAACGAGGATTTCGCCTTTAACCGTCTGGGGCAGGCCGCCAACGTGCTTGTTTTCCCGGACTTGGCATCGGGAAACATCGCCTATAAACTGATGAACCGGTTGGGCGGCGCCAAGGTGGTAGGCCCGCTGTTGATGGGCATCGACCGTCCGTTCAATGTGCTGCAGCGCAATTCGGAAATGGAGAGCGTGGTGGACCTGATTGCCATTACCGTGGTTCAGGCTCAGGCCAATGGCGACGTTACCGTTCAACCCAAGCCCTGATGTTGACGATCTTATTGGAAAGTTATGAATGCCCTTCGCAAACCCCTTTTTGCCCATTTTGACCAAAATGGGCTGTTCGTCATCAAGTAAATTCGTGCTATAGCCAAATCATTTTAATCGTAAATCCGTTGAATCTGAAATCTCAGATATTGGTATGAACAAATTTGGCTGAATTATGACTGGCCACAATATGTTGTAGTAACGACGGGAATCGACCTGTAAATGGTTGCATAATAAAAGGTCTTTTTACACACATAAGATTTTATCCCCTCACGTGTCATCTTGATCATTCATACGCTGGAATGCCCCAATAGTTCCCGAATCGTCCCAGAATCATATCCGTTTTTGAGGAAATGAACCGTATAATCGCGGTGAAGCGTGTTACGGATACGTGTTTTGATGTTTTATTACCAGACTAACCTGTTTAAAAACCCCAGTTTGGACATTATTATGGTCATTTTACCGGTTATCATCAATATTCCTAATATTACGAGGAGTGCTCCGCTGAATTTTTGAATGAGATTCAGATAGTTTTTGATTTTTGAAAAAAACTTGAAAAACCCATTCATAGCCAGTGTGGTCAACAAAAAAGGTATTCCCAAACCGGCGGAGTATATAGTCAGCAGCATCACTCCCTTTCCCACAGTTTCCATAGTGGCCGCATAAGTCAAAATGGCTGCGAGAATCGGCCCTACGCAAGGTGTCCAGCCAAAGGCAAAAGCAGCCCCAAGAAGCGGTGCTTTAAATAGGCCCAGCTTTTCCGCTGGCAGGTCAATCTGCTTTGTTGATAACAAAAACCCTAATTTGAAAAGCCCAATCTGCTGAAGTCCGAAGAATATGATGACCGCACCGGCTATACTTGTCAGTAACGGCAGCCTTTGAACCAAAAATCCGCCCAGCCAGGTCGCCGA
>JBDNAO010000059.1:0-10906 GCA_039768375.1 Desulfobacterales bacterium
ACGATCAATGATTGACCTCGGCGGGCGTCTCCGGCGGCGAAAACCGCCGGCCGGCTGGTCATGTGGTTTGAATCGGTCTCGATGTTGCCCCGCGCGTCGAGGCGCAGGCCGAATTGGGCCACCACGGTATCGGGTTCGGGACCGGTGAAGCCGAGGGCCAATAAAACCAGGTCGGCCGGCCATTCGCGCTCGGAACCGGGGACCTCGCGCATTGAGGGGCGCCCCGATTCGCCGCTTGAAAACACCACATCGACGGTCACCAATTTTTCTACCCACTCCGCTTTTCCGACGAACTTTTTCGTCAATAGGCTCCAGTGACGGTCGCATCCTTCCTCATGCGAGCTGCTGGTGCGCAGTCTCGCCGGCCAGAAGGGCCAGGGCTGATGGTTCGGCCTTCCCATCGCGGGCTGGGGCATGAGTTCGAAATTGGTGACCGATTTCGCCATCTGGCGACGAGAGGTCCCGATGCAGTCGCTGCCCGTGTCTCCGCCGCCGATGACGATCACATCCTTGCCTCTGGCGCTGAGGCCCTCATTGTGCGCAATGATGTCGCCGGCGACCAGCCGGTTCTGCCGGCACAGAAAGTCCATCGCAAAATGGATCCCGCTCAGCTCGCGGCCCGGGACATTCAAGTCCCGGGGCCGGGTGGCGCCGCAGCAAAGCACAACCGCATCAAAGCCGCGCAGGTCATCGGTGCTCAGATCCACCCCGATGTTCACGCCCGGTCTGAAGTCGACGCCTTCCTGCGTCATCAGGGCCAAGCGCCGGTCAAGAACCTGTTTTTCCATTTTAAAATCCGGTATGCCGTAGCGCAGCAGACCGCCGATACGATCGTCGCGTTCAAAAACCGTCACGGTGTGGCCGGCGCAGTTCAACTGCTGGGCACAGGCGAGACCGGCCGGGCCGGAACCGATGACGGCGATGGATTTGCCAGTCCGGTAACGGGGCGGTCGTGCCCGTACCCAGCCTTTTGCAAACCCGTGTTCGATGATCTCCTTTTCGATCTGCTCGATGGTCACGGGCTGCTCGTTGATGGACAGCACGCAGGCTTCCTCGCACGGCGCCGGGCAGAGCCGGCCGGTGAATTCCGGAAAGTTGTTGGTCTCCTGCAGTTGGTCGAGCGCATTGCGCCAGTGGCCATGGTAGACCCGGTCGTTCCAGTCCGGGACCCGATTTCCCAGCGGACAGCCGGCATGGCAGGTGGGCACGCCGCAGTCCATGCACCGGGCGGCTTGGCTTTTCAGGGTTTCTTCCGGAAAAGGGTGGTAGATTTCACTGAAATCCTTGACCCGGTCTTTCACCAGCCGTTTTTCCGGCAGTTCGCGTTCAAATTCCATGAATCCAGTCGGTTTTCCCATATGTGATCTCCGTTAACCGGTTAGGCCGGTTGAGCCGGTTGAGCCCGTTCTCTGATATGCTCGGGAATCGAGACGGCGGCTTCATGTTTTTTGCTTTTATCTACACCGCTTCCTTCACAGGACGGTCGGCGGCCATTTCCCTTAAGGCGCGCTTGTAGTCGACGGGGATGACCTTGATGAATCGGAGAAGGGCCTCATCCCATTTGGCGAGGACTCTTGCGGCGACCGTGCTCTGTGTGTAGCGATAGTGGTTTACGATCAGTTCCTTCAGCTCCGGGAGGTCGTCGGTCGAGATCTCTTCCAGGTCGACCATTTCCGGGTTGCAGCGGCAGCGCCCGAAATCGCCGCCTTCGTCGAGAACGTAGGCGATCCCACCGCTCATACCGGCGGCGAAGTTGCGGCCGGTTGGCCCCAGGACGACAACTCTTCCGCCGGTCATGTATTCGCAGCCGTGATCGCCGAGACCTTCCACAACGGCCCGCACGCCGCTGTTGCGCACGCAGAAGCGCTCGCCGGCCACACCGCGGATGTAAGCTTCACCGGAGGTCGCACCGTACAGGGCGACATTGCCGATGATGATGTTTTCCTCCGCCGCAAAGCGGCTACCCTCCGAAGGGCTTACGGTCAGTTTGGCACCCGAGAGTCCTTTGCCGAAATAGTCGTTGGCATCGCCGCGAAGATGAACGGTCAGCCCGGATGCGCCAAAGGCGCAGAAACTCTGTCCGGCACTGCCGTCGGCGCGGATAACGATCGTGTCCTCGGGCAGGCCTTTATCGCCGTGTCGCCTGGAGATTTCGTGGCTGAGCAGTGTGCCGACCGTGCGCTGAATGTTTCGAACCGACAGGTCCAGTTCCACACGCGAACCGTTTTCAAGCGCCGGTTGGCACTTTTCGATCAGGGCGTGGTCCAAGGCTTTGTCGAGCCCGTGGTCTTGTTTCTGGGCCCGGCAGGTCTCGGGGGTTGTTTCCGGCCGTTTCGGGCGGAAGAGGATCCTGGAAAAATCGAGCCCTCGGGCTTTCCAATGATCGACAGCCGGGGTGACCGACAGTTTGTCGACCCGTCCGACCATCTCGGTTACCCGGCGAAAACCCAGTGTGGCCATTATCCTGCGAAGATCCTCGGCGATAAACCGCATCAGGTTGATCACATGCTCGGGTTTACCGGCGAACTTTTTACGCAGCTGCGGGTCCTGGGTGGCAATGCCGACCGGGCAGGTATTCAGGTGGCAGACCCGCATCATCACACAGCCCAGGGCAATCAGAGAGATCGTGCCGAAGCCGAACTCCTCGGCACCGAGCAGGCCGGCGACCGCCACGTCACGCGCTGTTTTCAACTGACCGTCGCACTCCAGCACCACACGACTGCGCAGGCCGTTCAACAGCAGAGTTTGCTGCGTTTCGGCCAGTCCCAGCTCCCAGGGCAGGCCGGCGTGGCGGATCGAGCCCTGGGGCGAGGCCCCGGTCCCCCCCGATTCGCCGCTGATCAGGATCAAATCGGCCTTGCCTTTAGCAACGCCGGCTGCCACCGTTCCGACGCCCACCTCCGAGACCAGTTTGACGTTGATGCGTGCGCGGGGGTTGGCGTTCTTCAAGTCGTGAATGAGCTGAGCCAGGTCCTCGATCGAATAGATGTCGTGGTGCGGCGGCGGAGATATCAAACCAACATAGGGAGTCGAATGTCGGGTCTTGGCGATCCAGGGATAGACCTTGAAACCGGGCAGCTGCCCGCCCTCGCCCGGCTTGGCCCCTTGGGCCATCTTGATCTGCAAGTCCGTGGCGCTGGCCAGGTAGGCACCCGTAACACCGAAGCGGCCGGAGGCCACCTGCTTGACGGCGCTGTTGCGCCAGTCCCCGTTGCCATCGGGCCGGTAGCGGTCCGAGTCCTCGCCGCCCTCACCGCTGTTGCTCTTGCCCCTGATGCGGTTCATGGCGATCGCCAGTGTTTCGTGGGTTTCCTTGCTGATGGAACCGTAGGACATGGCGCCTGTCTTGAACCGCCGGACGATCTCGTCCCACGGTTCGACTTCTTCCAGAGGAACCGGCAGAGCGCCTGTTTTGAACTCGAACAGGCCTCTAATGAGGCCCTCGCGACGGTTCTGGCCGTCGACGAGTTCGGTAAAATCGTTCCAGGCCCGGCGGTCGTTGCTGCGCACCGCCTGCTGCAGTCTGGCAATGGTCAGCGGCGTGTACTGGTGGGCCTCACCGTTGCGGCGCCACTTGTATTTACCGCCGGGATCCAGCTGTCGCTCGGATTCGTGGCTGCGCGACGCATCGGCGTGCCGGTGCCGGATCTCTTCGGCGATCAGATCGATGCCGGCGCCGCTGATCCGCGACGGCGTGCCCGTAAAATACCGGTCGACGACGGTTTCATTGAGGCCGACACACTCGAAGATCTGGGCGCCGCGGTAGCTCTGCAGGGTCGAGATGCCCATCTTGGACATCACCTTGAGGATGCCCTTTTCAACGGCCTTCACATAGTTGGCGGCGGCTATTGGAACGTCCACCTCGGGCAGATCGCCAACGGCAATCATCTGCGCCAGGGTTTCGAATGCCAGGTACGGGTTGACGGCCCCGGCGCCGTAACCTAACAGACAGCAGAAGTGATGGATTTCGCGGGCTTCACCGGTTTCGATCACCAGGCCGCAGCGGGTCCGCAGGCCTTCCCGTATCAGGTGGTGATGGAGGCCGGCCGTTGCCAGCAGGGACGGAATCGGTGCCAACCGTTCGTCGGCCCCGCGATCGGATAGGATCAAAATCGTCGCTCCATTTTTCACGGCTCCGGCCGCAGAGCGACAGAGGTCGTTCAGCGTCCGCTCGAGTCCGTGGCTGCCTTCTTCCATCCGAAAAAGGATCGATAGCACTGCCGGGCGCAGATCGGCCTGGTCGATCTGACGCAGCTGTGCCAGACGGATATCGGTCAGGATCGGCCCGTCCAGCATGAGCTGCCGACAGTGCCGGGGCGTTTCCTGAAAAAGGTCCTGCTCCGTGCCGATGGTGGTTTTCAGGGAGGTCACCAACTCTTCTCGTATGGCATCCAACGGCGGATTGGTTACCTGGGCAAAAAGCTGCTTGAAGTAGTCGTACAAAAGGCGGGGCCGCTTGGACAAAATGGCCGGCGGGATGTCGTCGCCCATCGAGCCGACCGGCTCTTTGGCGTTTAAAGCCATGGGGGCCAGGATAATACGCAGGTCCTCTTCACTGTAGCCGAAGACCTGCTGGCGGATGGGCAGGGGCAAGGTTTCCGGTTCCGGTCCGGCAACCGGCCGGGGCAACCGGTCGAATGTCACCAAGTTCTGCGTCAGCCAAGCACGATAGGGTCGGCGTCGGCTGATGTCCTCTTTGATTTCATCGTCTTCGACAATGCGCCCTTTCTCGATGTCTATGAGGAGCATGCGGCCCGGCTGCAGGCGCCCTTTGCGGCGAACCTTTTCCGGCGGTACCGGCAGCACACCGGTTTCCGAGGCCATAATGACCTGATCATCCGTGGTCACCGTATAGCGCGATGGGCGTAAACCATTGCGATCGAGCACTGCGCCGATGCATGTGCCGTCGGTAAAGGCGATGGCCGCCGGACCGTCCCAGGGCTCCATCAGGCAGGCGTGGTATTCGTAAAAAGCCTTCTTTTTATCACTCATGGTTTGATGGTTCTGCCAGGCTTCCGGGATCATTATCATGATGGCATGCGGCAGGGAGCGGCCGCTGTGGTAGAGCAGTTCGACGGCGTTGTCGAAGACGGCCGAATCGCTGGCACCGGGAGTGGCCACGGGAAACAGCTTGGCCATGTCTGCTCCGAATAGGTCCGATTTGAAGAGAGCCTGGCGGGCATTCAACCAATTGACATTGCCGCGCAGCGTGTTGATTTCGCCGTTGTGGCACAAAAAGCGAAAGGGATGCGCCAGGTCCCAGGTCGGAAAGGTGTTGGTGCTGTAGCGCTGGTGAACCAGAGCCAGGGCGCTGACCATGTTCGGGTGGCTCAGGTCGGGAAAATAGGCCTGGATCTGGTCGGCGAGGAGCATGCCCTTGTAAACCAGTGTGCGGCAGGATAGGCTGGGGACGTGAAAGAAGGACGCCTGGCTCAGACCCGACTCGCGCACGAACCGTTCCATGACTTTGCGGATGACGAACAGTTTGCGCTCGAAATGGTCCGTGTCGGTGATGCCCGGTCCGCGGCCGATGAAAAGCTGCTGAATGGCCGGTTCCCGCTGCCGCGCCAACAGGCCCAGGGCCGTGCTGTCGACCGGCATGCGCCGCCATCCCAGAAACTGTTGACCCTCCTGCTGAATGACCTCTTCAAATCGGTGCATGTACAACCGCCGCTGATTGTCGTCGCGCGGCAGGAACACCAGGCCGCAGCCGTAACGCTTTTCCGCCGGTAGCCCGATCCCGATGCACTCGCAGCAGTTTCGCAAAAATTCATGGGGCATTTGCATGAGGATGCCCGCTCCGTCGCCGGTGGTTTCGTCGCATCCGCAGGCTCCCCGATGACTGAGGTTCACCAGGATTTTCAGACCGTCCTGGATGATGGCATGCGACTTGCGGCCTTTGATGTCACATATCAGGCCGATCCCGCAGGCGTCGTGCTCAAAACGCGAATCATATAGCCCCCTACCTGTTTGGCGTTCATCTGATGGATCGTTTATCATTTAATAGCTTTCTTATCTGATTATAAAAAGTTGCATGGAATCACAGAGCAAATAAGGTGCCAGGTTTATCCACAGTTTCTTTTCCTTACAATATATTGATATAAATCGAAAAAAGTATTTTTTGAATAAACCTGTCTGTCGGCTGGCGCGGGAACTCGACAAAATTGTTAAATATATATTCTATAAACAACAAAAATGTGACTGCCGAGCATTTTTTACGGAAATAATGCCCCGTCTCAGTAGGCCTGCACGAGTCCGCCGTCGGCCAGCACGGTCTGGCCGGTGATGTAGGTATTGGCCGCCGAGCAGAGAAACACGGCCAGGCGGGCCAGTTCCTCCGGTCGACCGTAGCGGCCCAAGGGAATTTCGGCGGCGCTTTTGTTTTGGAGATCCTCTAAGGCTATGCCCTGCTTTTCAGCCCGCATGGCTTCTAAGCTGCGAAGGCGTGCCGTATCCATCTTACCGGGACCGACCACGTTGATCAGGATGTTGTCGCGCGCCAGCTCGCGCGCCAGGGTTTTGGTCAACCCCACCACACCCGTGCGGAAGGTGTTGGAGAGGATCAAGTTGTCGATCGCCTGGCGGGTGGAGGAGGACGTGAAGTTGACGATCCTGCCCGCTCCGGCCGCCCGCATCAGGGGCAGCACGGCGCGGATGCTGCGGATGAAGCCGAGCAGGGTCAACTCGAACGCCTTCTGCCAGGCGTCGTCGTCGAATGCGTCGAAGCGGCCGGCCGGCGGCCCGCCGGAGTTGTTGACCAGCGCGAAGACCGAACCGGACTGCTGGGCAGCGGCCGCGACCGCGTTTCGGATGTCGGCCGCAATGGTGATATCTCCAGGCACATATTCCGGCATTTCGCCGGTGGCCTCCGATATCTCCGCTTGGGCCTGCTTCAAACGGTCTTCCGAGCGCGCAAAGAGCGTCACCCGCGCACCTTCGCGTGCAAACTCCATGGCGGCAGCCTTGCCGAGGCCGTCGCTGGCGGCCAAGACCAGCACCGGTTTTTCTTTCAGTCCCAAATTCATTTTTGACTCCTTTTGAGGTCTATCACAGGGTTGACCAGAGATTTAAAGCCGCTGATGCGGCACTCGACGATGTCGCCCTCGGCTATGACACAGGCGCCCGGCGTTCCGGTCGAGATGATGTCCCCGGGCAGCAGGGTCATGACCCGTGACAGGAAAGAGACCAGAAATGCGGGCGAAAATGTCATGTTGGCGACCACGTTTTTCGCGTGGACCCTGCCGTTCAGCACGGTCGAGACCTCGAGGGCCGATACGTCGGGGATCTCATCCGGAGTGACGAGCTGCGGTCCGAAGCTGAAAAACGTGTCGAAGCTCTTGGAAACCGTCAGGTAGCGGGGGTTCTGGCGCAGGATGTCCTCGGCCGTCATGTCGATAATCGTGGTGAAACCGGCCACCACTGTTTGCCAGTCTTCGGCGCGAACGTTCCTGCAATTGCGGCCGATGATCACTCCCAGCTCGCCTTCAGCCGTGGTCTTTTGGGATAGGTCGGGGATTCGGATGGCATCGCCGGGACCGATGAGGGTCGTGTCCGGCTTCATGAAGCTGCCCGGGATACCTGTCGGAGTCTTTTCCGACAGGTCGGCGGCGTGGTCGGCGTAATTGAGTCCGATGCCCCAAATCTTGCGCGGCCGGCGATACAGCCGGGCCGGTCGTAGTGCATTGGCGGATACGACTTCGTCGGTCATAACATCCAGCGCCTGCCGTCCTTCGGCAATGTACCATGCGGTGAGATCCTGTAGGCCGCCGCTGGTAATCAACTCCAGCGCGTCGGTCGGCCAGGTGCGATCGAATTTACGGTTGACCGCCGCCACGGGGATCAACCCGTGCCGTGTGGCAATGGCTGATTTTTCGCTCCCCTCCATTTTTAAAGTGGCTAATCTCATGATGGTTTTCCTGTGTTGATTCTGAGGTCCGATAGCGTGAGGAAATGATTTCAGTTTTGCTGGAAATCCGGGATGATAGAGAAAGCGGCAGCCACCATCAGTCCGCCGGGGTTTCTGAGACATACAAATTTCCTGCAACGGCCCATACGCTTAGCATGAAAGTTCGCAACTGACAAATACAGGTTTTACCCCCATTTCCGGTTCGGAAACTGATCCGTGCCTTTAATGAAACCGTGGATGGGCAGTAATTTAACTGTTGACACGCCCATCTATATTGAATATTGAATTTTGAATGCAAAATACAATGGTGTTTTCGAAGTGAGATGTTAGCCTGTTTGTCGACACCATAAGTGAAAACCAAATCCCGGGGTTAGCGAACTAAATGGAAAATTTGGGTGTCGTTCACGAGAATTTGGATCAGAAAGTCTACCTGATCATTAAGAATAAGATTATAGAGCGTCAGTTGCTGCCGGGAGAGAAAATTCCGCAGGACAAGCTGGCCCGTGAACTGGGCATTAGCCGCACCCCGCTGGTGAGTGCCCTTAAATATCTCGAAAAAGAAAAGCTGGTCGAGGCCAAGCCCCGGCGGGGATTTTTCGTGCGTCTTTTTACAATACAAGAGATGGTCAGTATCTTCGAGCTGCGCGAAGTGTTGGAAGGGCTGGCGGCTAGACGCGCAGCCCTCAACATTACCGACACTCAAATCGCGAAACTCAAGGATTTCTCCAAAGCCTTTCAAATTTCTAAATCGTTTCCCGATGTCGGCTCTTATGCCAAGGTGGACCGCGGCTTCCACAACTTTGTGACCGAAATCGGTGCCAAAGAATTTTTGAAAAATATCCTGCAAACTTACAACATCATCAGTTTTTCCTATCAAGTGGTGTCGTCTGAGGGCCTGGTCAGGCCACCCGCTGAGACAATCGATGAGCATCTGGCCATTATCGACGCCATCGGGCGGCGAGACCCTGCATCCGCCGAAGAGTTGATGCGGCAGCATTTCAGGCACTCTATCGCTACATTAAAAAACGAAATCGAAAACGGCACTCAGAAGAGGGTGGCAAATGTCGAACACATACAGTTCGGCAAATCAACGACACCATCTGATGAGCTGCGGACTCCGAAAACGCCTAACGTTCTGTCAACAAAGCCGTAACGCCGGTTGACCCATTAGGCTTCAAAGGGATGACTTTGTTTGCAGGCATGAAAGGAGGGATGGATAGCAAAATGAATTCGCGCCATTGTGGACGGAGACCCATTCAAAATCGTAACAATATAAAAAAGGGAGGAGAGCAATGAAAAAGATTCTGTTTGTCTGTCTGGTCGTGATGTTGGCGGTAACCACCGGTGCCTACGCAGCGGGCAAGGGGTTTCCTTCACGCAATATCACCAATGTGGTCGTCTGGGGTGCCGGTGGCGGGACCGACACCTGTAATCGGATTATCAGTGCCGAAATGGCCAAGATCTTGGGCGTCAACATCAACGTGATCAACAAAACCGGCGGTGTCGCCGGTTCGGTGGGAATGAACTATGCGTATTCCCAGCCCCACGACGGATATACCCTGTGCGGCCTGTCTGAATCCAATGTCACCGCCGGTGTTCAGGGCGGTTGGGATAAAAATTTTAACGTTTGGGATGCCTTCATCGTGGGGGGGTCCCCGGATGTGATTTCCGTTACCCCGGATACACCCTACAAAACCCTCAAGGACCTGCTTGAAGCTGCCAAGAAAGACCCCAAGAGCATTAAGGCCGCAGCCAGTGGTGCCGGCTCCATCCACCATCTGAACCTGCTGGCGGTGGAAAACGGTTCCGGGGCCGCGTTCAATTTCATTCCCTACAAAGGATCGGCCCCCGCCCAGAACGCCGCCATGACCGGTGAAGTTTCGGTGGTCGTGACCTCATTGGCCGAGCAGCAGCAATTGCTGCGTGGCGGTAAACTCAGGGCCCTGGGCATGTTGATTCCAGATTCCTTCGAGGTCGAAGGACTGGGAGCGATTCCCTCCGCGTTTGACGCCTACCCGGGATTGTCCAAATACCTGCCGATTTCACAGGCCATCGGCTTCGCGGTCCCGACCGACACACCGGCAGATGCCAAGGCCGTCCTCGTGGATGCCTTTAAAAAGGCCATGGCCACCGAAAAGGTGAAATCCTGGGCCAAGGAGAATTACTACCTGCTCTCGGGCAAAACCGGGGCAGAGTCGAAGGCGGTGTTCGACGCACTCCAGTCGAATTTTGCCTGGACGTTGTGGGACCTGAAGGCGGCGACAGTCGACCCCGCGTCCCTGGGTATTCCCAAGCCGTAAATTATAAAACCCGGCGCAGGTGCCGGCATGCGTTAAGATGCCGGCCCTGTCCGGGATACCAGCCCCGGCGCGGTGGAAGCCGACGCCTAAAATTCGTCCGGATTCGAGGACCGTTTGATTATGATGGAGAAAGAAAAACTCCGGAAAGCGGACATATTTTCCGGTGGCATCATATTTTTATTCGGCTTGTGGATTGTCAGCCAGGCCTTGAAAATGCCGATGAAGGATTCCTGGGGCGGCGTCCAGAATGTCTGGTTCGTCTCTCCGGCCCTCTTCCCCCTTTTTGTCGGCGGCATGATCATGCTGTTGGGCGCGCTGCTCATTCGCATCGCCCTCAAGGAAGTGGGGTTTAAGGAACTGACGCAGGTTTTGCGCTGGTTCGCTGGCCCGGATCTGGCCCGCTTTCTGAAGACGGCTCCACTGATACGGTTTTACGCCATCGTCGTTCTGTTTTTCAGTTTTGTTTATCTGGACATTCCGCGCATCGATTTCTTCCTGTGCAGCGTGCTTTTCCTGGTGGTGTTCATCAGCATGTTCTATTTTGACGATGACACCCTGCTGAAAAAAATGTTCTTTTTCTACCTTGCCGGGACCTTTTTGTTTGTTCTCTTGATGGCCTCCGGGTTTTTAGCCACATTGACGTCTGTCCTGCCCTATCCGAGCGATTGGTTCGTTTTTATCTTCATCATCGGCTACTGCG
>JBDNAO010000424.1:0-4006 GCA_039768375.1 Desulfobacterales bacterium
ATCGACCACATCAACACAATGATCGCGACATTCATCGAGTTCGAGGAAGACACCATTCTCTTCTACCGGATGCTCGAAACATTTATCCAGGACGAGTCAGCCCTGCAGGAGCTAAATGAGATCGTAGCCGAAGAAGAGCGTCACATCGAAAAACTGAAGTCTCTCATGCACCGCGAAACCTTGACCACGTCCGGGGGCTGATAACCGCCCCCCGAAACCCGGGCAGGCTTCAGCGACTATACGTCCTGTATATTTTGAGTGCCAGCAGAATAGTCGGGAGGAGATGGTAAAAGAGATCGAAGATGTCAACCGGCCTATTAAGCATCCCATTTTTGAGCATAATCAGTTTTTCCAACACGTGCGGCATCGGACGGAACGGCGCCAGCAGCATGAAAACAGCCAGCAGTATCAACAGCGCATAGGGAATTCGGTCGAGCAGCACCCACATGTTTTTTCCTCTCACACCTCTTTTCGATCAGGCCAACCCACTGACCGACACATTGCGGGGATGCTAAAAAACGGGTGGCTAGCTTTCCGCGAACCACCCGTTTAAGGAGGTAGAAGATGGTAATATGGCTGATTACCATTTACTGTTCGAGGAAACCGGTTCTCCGTCTTTCGGGCGTAAGCTTGAAGAAACGTTTGGTTTCCATACGTTGAAATTAAGTCCGTTAGCGGCCCTGTCATGAAGACCCCAATCCAAGATCTCTCATGCGCCTCCGCTGCATGGAAATAACGGCACCGCGCCGAGCCCTTCGGCGCCGAACGGCGCAAGATTTCGGACACGCACCTCCGATAGAACTTAGTTGTATTTATCGAAATCGCGATAGGCATGAGTTTGCACGCCGCAGTCGCCGAACACCCCTTCCGCTCCACAATTTGTATAAACTCTCCTAAGGCTCAAGTATTTATAAATTATCAAATTTTAATGATTAAAGCTTCTGTTTGGTTCGAGAGCCCCGGCGTTCATATTAAATCGGAGGTTGCGGCAGCGGCGGAAATGATTAAATTAACCTTTAATTATTGAAAAAACAACATACGATTCACCAATATCGGGCGTAATAGTTTATATGTAAAACAACGTGAAAACATGCGTTTATTAGACACCAACAGGAGACCGTTTGATGACTCAACCATCTAATTTAATGACTATTTTTGATCACGACGAGCAATTTAAAGGATTGATGAGACGGCTCTTCGAGGTTACCATCACCCATTCATTCGATGCCATCATGATCACGGAGAACAAACCGAAGTATCCCATTATATTCATCAACAAATCCTTCACCGATATGACCGGTTACGAAAGAGAAGAGCTCATTGGACAGTCGCCGACGATTCTTCAGGGTCCAAAAACGGATCGCGCTGTGCTGGAGCGGCTTCGCCGCGACCTATCCGAAGGCAAAATTTTTCACGGTCAGGCGGTTAATTACCGCAAAGACGGCTCGGAATTCATGATGGAGTGGAAGATCGCCCCGGTGAGAAATGAAAATGGGGAGATTACGCATTACCTGGCTATTCAACGCAGCATTTGAAAGGAGTTGCACAATGATCGGTGAAAGACTGAACAAGGCGATTAACGACCAGATAAAAAATGAGCTTGAATCTTATTACATTTACCTTTCCATGGCCGCCTACTTCCATTCCGTCAGCCTCGACGGCATGGGACATTACATGCGCTGCCAAGCGCACGAGGAAATGCTTCACGCCATGAAATTTTTCAATCACATCCTCGATAGGGGCGGCAAAATCGAACTACAAGATCTCAAACAGCTCAAAACCGAATGGTCGTCACCGTCGGAAGCCTTCAAAGATGCCTACAAACACGAAAAGTTTATAACCGGTAAAATCAACGATCTGACAGCCATTGCCAGGGAGGAAAAAGACTATTCCTCCGAACCCCTTCTGGCTTGGTTTTCCGACGAACAGGTCGAGGAAGAAGCCAATGCTTCAAAAATAGACGATCAAATTGAGATGGTCGGCCAAGACAAGTCGGGTCTTTTGATGCTGGACCGCGAACTGGCCCAACGGGCTTATCCACCGGGGACACCGTTTGACCCGGCCACTGCCGCCACCGCCTAGTGTCGTGTCATTATTCCAAACTATTAGTTTTTGATATTATTTAGGATTTGGATATTGTAATGTGGAATTTATTTGTATTTTGGTGCTTGTTTTTTGTTATCTGGCATTAGTTTAGGCGGGGGCAAAAGCCCTGAAACCTAAACCAACACTGCCGATGGTCATTTTTATTAACCCACGCTTGAAAAATTGAGCAGTGGGCGACAAGGGATAGGACGATTTATGTGTGAATAGACACTGTAGGGGAAAAAAGACCTCTCAGTCCGTAAAGAGCAAACGGGCGGTGGAGAACATCCACCGCCCGTTTGTTAAGACTTACTATTGCGCTCAGCGCTTCGCAATCAGGGATTTCTGGCCGGCGTGACGGATGAAATAGTTCTCATTTTCGAATGTCAAGAGACCCGAAATCGCCATCAAGCTCCGTTCGGTAAACTTCACCCGGTGTTCACCGATGGTCACATACAGGCCGTCGTTTTGAGCGTAAAGTTTCTGCGGCTCCAGTGATGACCGTTCGCCGGTGTTGAGCACCAGCGTAATGGGGTCGCTCAAGATCACATCAAAGACAAACAGCGCCGTGTCTTCATAAGGGAAATAAACCTTTTCCGTGCAATCGTCCCTGTTCTGAAATAAAAAGTACCCATCGGCATCCTTACGGATTGACGCGTGAAAAAAATCGATGATTTTTTTGTTCCGGAACCGTCCGCTTTCGTTGTGCCAGCAGCCGTTGGCATCAAGCCGAAAGACGGCATTTTCTTTTGGGACGACAATTTCTGTGGGTGCAGATCTGATGTTTTCTGAATCCGCTTTCATATGTCACCGGTCCTGCCCATCGATCACAGCAAAATTTAAATAGTTGTTAAAAAACCAACTTTACAGGGATCACCCTCCAGAGTGTCTCGAAAAAGGGCTTGATTCAAAATAATCCGGACCAAGCCGCCTTATCGCCTGAAATCATTATTCAGGCTCAGTGAAAAAGTTCACGGTAGGCAGTCCGTTTTTCTTTTGGCCACCGTGGACAAATGGCCGGTTGACCCTTCATTACCAACTGGATACAGGCGTCACATTTGGAATTACACTTGAGAATCTTGCGGTCATCGCCACGGCGGGCTTTCTGCGGCCAGTGAGGGTCGACCCAGAGCATGCGCGCCAGACCGATAAGATCAGCCATGGTGATCCGGTTCTTCAGGCGCAGTCCGTCGATGCTCTTGGACTTGAACAGAGTCGGATAAGCTGGTTTTTTCATCGCCTCTCCTTTCCTTCATCGTCTCTCGTGCACTCCAAAACGTCCGATGGCTTCGATCCGTTCATTTGCTCACGACAAGATAAGTCTCTCAGGCATCATCTCCCGTAACGATGCGCCGCATTTTTTTGATGTGGCCGCGACGTTTTTTTTTCGCCAGCTGACGCTCTTTGGAAGCCAGGGTCGGCCGCGTCTTCACCCGGCGTTTCGGTTTTTCAGCGGCCCGCCGGACCAGTTGAACAAGACGGTCGACCGCATCCTGGCGATTGCGTTCCTGGGTCCGAAACCGTGAGGCCTGAATGATGAGCACGCCCTCGGCGGTCACCCGCTTACCGGCCAGGCGAATCAGCCGCTCCCGAATCTCGCCCGGGATTGATGCGGTATTCCGGACATCGAAGCGCAGTTGGACGGCCGATGAAACTTTGTTGACGTTTTGACCGCCGGGACCCGAAGCACGCACAAAATCCATGTGGATTTCGGTTTCATCGATGGCGACATCGGCTGTGACGGGAATCATGGCAACCTGCGCTTGCCGATACCGCCGAGCAGGCGCCTTTCGATCTCTTTTGCCGCCCATTGCGGACCCTGCCGGCGTTGGCCTTCCCTATGAACCGTCAGGATTGTTTCGGCATTCTGCCGGGCGGCACGGTTTCCGGCAGCGGCCGCTTCGGCAATCAACTGCCAGTC
>JBDNAO010000425.1:0-3116 GCA_039768375.1 Desulfobacterales bacterium
CACCGCCGCGGCCGCAGCCATCTGAGGGCTGACCAAGTGAGTGCGCCCGCCCTTACCCTGGCGCCCCTCGAAGTTGCGGTTGGATGTCGATGCGCAGCGCTGCCTGGGCCGCAGCTGATCCGGGTTCATGCCCAGGCACATGCTGCATCCGGCATAGCGCCACTCGGCGCCGGCCTCCTTGAATATTTTGTCCAGTCCTTCTGTTTGCGCCTGTTCTCTTACCTGCTGGGAGCCCGGCACTACCAGCACCTGAACGTGATCGGCTTTTTTTCGACCCTTTAAAATTTTAGCGGCCAGGCGCAGGTCTTCGATCCGAGAGTTGGTGCAACTGCCGATAAAGACAACATCGACATTGACATCGGTCAAGAAAGTACCGGGAGTCAGTCCCATGTACGCCAGAGCTTTTTCGGCGTCTGCCCGGTTATAGGCGCCGGCCTGGTCTGTTTCGGGAATCGGTTGGTCAATGTCAATGACCATTCCCGGATTGGTTCCCCAGGTTACCTGGGGGGCGATTTGGCCGGCGTCGATCGTGAGGCTGCGGTCAAAAACCGCATCGTCGTCGCTGGGCAGTGTTTTCCAGTAGGAAATGGCCCGCTCCAAATCCTCACCCCGGGGTGCATAAGGGCGATTTCCGGCAGCGATATAGGCATAAGTGGTCTCGTCGGGGGCGATCATGCCGGCCCGGGCACCGGCCTCGATGCTCATGTTGCAGATGCTCATGCGGGCTTCCATCGAGAGGGCCCGCACGGCTTCACCGCAATACTCAAGCACATGGCCGGTGCCACCAGCTGTACCGATGGTTCCGATCATTTTCAGTACAAAATCTTTCGAATAGATCCCGGGTCCCGGTTTACCGGAAAATTCAACCTTGTATGTACGCGGTTTGGGCTGCATGAGAGTTTGGGTGACGAGCACATGCTCGACTTCCGAGGTCCCGATGCCGAATGCCAGAGCACCGAAAGCGCCGTGGGTTGATGTGTGTGAGTCGCCGCAGACCACGGTTAGCCCAGGGAGAGTCAATCCCAGTTCGGGTCCGATGATGTGAACGATGCCCTGGTATTTATGTCCCAGTCCGAATAATGTGACGCCGAATTCCTCGCAGTTTCGGCTCATGGCTTCCACTTGGGCACGGGAGACGGGATCTTCTATATTTAAGCGGTCTGCGGTGGTGGGAACGTTGTGATCCATGGTTGCAAACGACAGGTCGGGCCGCCTGATTCTACGGTCGGCCAGACGCAGTCCCTCGAATGCCTGGGGGCTGGTGACCTCATGTACCAGGTGCCGATCGATGTACACCAGGGTAGCCCCGTCAGGCAGTACCTTTACGGCGTGCGCGTCCCATATTTTTTCAAACAGCGTTTTTCCCATGATTTTTTTTCTCTGCTTCGAATAGCATGTGTCGTGTCGCCCACCGAAATAAAAAGAGAAGCCCTGTCATTGGGCGACAAACTCCGGCAGAAACCCGAATTATCATATTAATGGTGAAAATGCCAATTAGTGCCTCTGTTGTCAATGGCATCGGAAACATTCTGTCAAAGCCTAAAAATCCGGTAGAATAACAGGTCCTTTCGAATGACTTTTTAGCCGGAGGGGTAGCCATATGGAACATTGCCATAATACTAATCAATTACTAATATGACAGATGAGGTGATTGACGGCTACATTTCTATCGTATATAGGGTCATTTTTCTATATTCACCGCCCTGGATATGAAACACGGGTTTCGTTCCGATATTACCATTTGATTTCAAAGCCAATATGCAGGAAAAGAGAGTGACAATGAAAGGTTCGGAGTTGGTCATAAAAGCGTTAATAGACAAGGGGGTCCAGTACGTCTTCGGATACACCGGCGGCGCCATCATGCCGGTTTTCGACGAGATGGAAAAGCAGAAAGACTTTTCTTTTGTTATGTCGCGCCACGAGCAGGGCGCTGCGTTTATGGCCCAGGGGGTCTCCCGGGCCTCGCTGTCCACCGCGAATCCCCAGGTCGGCGTCTGCATGGCCACTTCGGGTCCGGGGGCCATGAACCTGGTCACGGGTATCGCCGACGCCGGCATGGATTCGGTTCCGCTCATCGCCATCACCGGCCAGGTTCCCACCGGCGTGATTGCCACGGATGCGTTTCAGGAGAGCGATGTCGTGGGTGTAATGATGCCCCTGACCAAACAAACCTACATGCCGCTGAGCGTGGAAACAATCGAAGAGTCGATTCACGAAGCCTTCCTTGTCGCCACTGTCGGCCGTGGTGGGCCGGTTGTGGTCGACATCCCCAAGGACATTCAAAACCAGGAATCCGGCGATGGCTACCGTTTCGATCCAGATGCTTTCGATCCCAGCCTTGCCGGCGTGCTGCATTCACCCCATCCCGATCGAGATGCCATCCGCCGGGCGGTGGCGCTGATCAACCGGAGCGAGCGGCCGATCATTCTTTGCGGCCACGGTATCATATCCGCCAATGCCGGTGAGGCGATGCAACGGTTTACCGAAAAGGCCAACATACCCGTTGCATTCACCCTGCATGGGCTATCGGCTTTTCCGGTCGACCATCCGCTGAGTCTGGGCATGGTGGGGATGCACGGGACGGTTGAATCGAACCGGGCCTTGCTGAATGCCGATCTGATCATCTCGTTGGGGATGCGTTTCGACGACAGGGTGACCGGAAATCTGGCGACGTTTGCCGCCACGGCCGATGTCATCCATGTCGAAATCGATCCCTCGGAAATCGATAAAAACGTCAAGACATCCGTCGCGATAAATGCAAGTGTTGCCGGAGCGCTCCACCAGATGATGCAGAACCCCGAACTGATATCCAAGCCGAGGCGACTCTGGTTCGAGCAGATCGATCACTTTCGCCGCGAAATTGACGACGAGATTCAGGAAGAAATTCTTAGCGGAGTCGGCAAGGAGGGACAGCTGCTGATGAAAACCATCGTCAGCAAACTGTCGGATGTGACTGGCGGCAGAGATATCATCGTTGCCGACGTGGGTCAGCACCAGATGATCCTGGCCCGCTTTTACAACTTTCAAACGCCCAACAGCTGGTTCACATCGGGCGGTGCCGGGACCATGGGGTGTGCGCTGCCGATGGCCATCGGCGTGAAACTGGTCCGTCCGGA
>JBDNAO010000426.1:0-3856 GCA_039768375.1 Desulfobacterales bacterium
GGCATGATCCGGGGGGAGATCGACTGCAGCATTGCCGTCGAGGAAAAATGGGAACGGTACCACAAGCCCAATGCGCTTCTGGTCATCAACGAGGTGATCAACGCCATTCTCAATCTGCGCCTGCCTCAAAAGCCCCGGACGCAGATCGTGTTTGGGAGGATCGCCGGTGGGTTCAACCACGGAAAGATCGCCTATGACGCCAAGATCGGGTTCGAAATTCTGAGTGATTCGGATGACATGGTAAAGGAACTCTTCGCCGACATCGGGGATATCGTCGCTGGGATCAACAAGGCGTTTGCCGTCGAGTTGAAGCTCAACCGTATCAGCAATCTGGGCGCGACCAGCCTGCGGTATAATCACCCGCTGGTCAAATGCGCGTCCCGAATTTTGGACCGTCTGGAGATAGAGGCCGTCAGCGAGCCAAGCGAAACGGCGTTGTCCATCTTTCTTCAACGGCAAATCCCGGCGATCACCCTGGGAATCACCAGCGGGGACAATTTCCACCAGGTAGGTTCCATGGTCGAAATCGAGCCGATGTTTAAAGGGATCGCCCAGATTCCGGCCCTGATCATGGCCATGGACAACGGGGTGTGCGATGAATAAGACCTGGATTGAATCGAATACATTCCACCATTCCGAATTCAAGGACCTCGATCGCTTGGTTGCAGAGAAGCGGCGCAAAAAGCTCTCCGTCTCCCTGTGCCTTCCCACCTTGAACGAGGAGAAAACGATTGCCAAAGAGATCGTCATCATGAAATCGGAACTCATGACGCGCTGCCCGCTCCTGGATGAGATCGTCGTGATCGACTCCGGATCGACGGACAAGACCCGTGACATCGCCCGGTCCTATGACGTGACGGTACACGAGGCCGACACCATCCTGCCGCATCTGGAAAAATTCAAGGGCAAGGGAGAAAATCTCTGGAAGGCGCTGTACGTTACCCGGGGAGACATCCTCGTCTACATCGATGCGGACATCAAAAACATCCACCATCGCTTCGCATATGGGCTGCTGGGGCCTTTGCTGCTCTCGGATACGATCAAGTTTACCAAGGCCTTTTACGATCGGCCGATCTCGGTGGGGGAGAACAAGTGGCGCCCTACAGGGGGCGGTCGGGTGACGGAATTGGTCACCCGGCCGCTTTTCGCACTTTTTATGCCGGATCTGACCCAGATCCTGCAACCGCTTTCGGGTGAGTATGCGGGGTATCGCAGCATCTTCGAAGCCATACCGTTTCCCGTCGGATACGGGGTAGAGACCGGCATGCTCATCGACATACACAAAAGATGGGGACTCGAGGTCATCGCCCAGATCGATCTGGACCGGCGGGTTCATAGAAATCAGGACACCAAGGCCCTGGGGCGAATGGCGTTCGTGATTATCAGGACCTTCTTGAAGCGCATCGAGCGATTGGGCCGGGTCGACATCAAGCAGGACCTCTTCGATGAGATGATTCAATACAGTCTGATCAGGGGCAAGCTGAGCCCGGAAATCCGGCTGTTCGAACAATGCGAGCGGCCGCCGATGGCAACGGTCACCGAATATCGGGAGAAATTCGCTCCAGGCAACCCCGACTGATTCGGCACACCGGTCGGCATCATTTGTCACAACATCAGCAGTTTTCTATTGGAAGAGGACACGGATCAGTGGTTCCACCGTCCGGATCTATAACGAAGCAGCAGCACAGGTTGGGTTTACCCTCTGAATCCGTTGGGGCAAGTTCACACGCGTCGTCTTCCTTTTTTTCACTGTCGTTCATGACGAGACTTCCCCTTTATCTTCGATGAATTTTTCGACACCCAGATGAATTCCTTTGCCCGGCAGGGCCATGAGCGTCGAGGTGCCATGCGCTAGAAGCACCCCGGCGGCATTCTCGACTCTTGCGTCCGCATAACTGATGGAGCGTCCGGACCGGATGGACTGTCCTCTGGCGGTGATCGTCCCGTTTGACACCGGCCTCAGATAATTCAGCTTTAGATCGATGTTTACGAGGCCCGCGTCCTGCGGAAGCCTCATAAATACGGACCAGAAAGTAGCCGTGTCGATCAGGGTCGCCAAGACGCCGCCGTGGACGATTCCGAACGGCTGCAGATGGCAAGTTGCAGTTTCACATGCCACCACTGCGCGGTCCAGTTCGATCGAGACCAGCTTCATCGGTAGATGTCGAGGGAACGGGCTGTTGTTCACCGTCTCGATTAGTCGGCGGATGTAGTCATCGTTTGGTCGCAGCATAGTGTTAACCCGAATCGGATAGGTGTCTTTCTTCAGTAAACAAAAAGTCACTCTCTTTTTTTCGCGCTTTTTGCATCGAGTTCGGCCTTGGCCTCCGCCGTCAGGTCCTTGAAAGCCGTTTCAGCGACGGCCGCCGCGGTCCGGACGAACGCGCCGGCCAGAACGCCCCCCTTGATCGCCATCCTGGCGACCGGCTTGGCAGCACCGATCAAAACGACGGCAGCGATCGGCGCCAGGACCATGGTGCCGAAACCAAGGACAGTCGACATGACGGTTTTGGGGCCGCCACTTATCATCGCCATTGTCGTACCTCCTTTTCGCGGGCATGAGCGGCAAGGGGCATCCCATATGTGCTATTATTAAAACCTAAACGGATCGGTTCCAGGTTCAGATTTCAGCATAGCCGCTGGCTGCCGCCTCCAGTTTGATCGAAGAGGAAGCTTTTAAGCTTCCATGAAAAATTCCAAATCGCAAATAATAAATAACAAATAAATCACAATGACCAAAATTCAAAATGTCAAACCTGTTTGGGTCCTTGGATATTGAGATTTGAGATTTATTTGGAATTTGGTGCTTGGAAATTGATATTTCCAAATACCTCGATGCCCGGATGGTATCTTTAAAAATTGCCTTTCAATTGGGTATAGCGCCGCTGAATTTCACACGGTTATAACATGTCGGTTTCCGCAACTTTAGATTTCATAGTCTGGATTGTGCGCTTTCACCCATTGGGTGAAATATGGAATTCGACCCAATTGACGCATAATAAGATTGTTTAAGACCAGTTATGGTACTTTAACTGGGAACCGTGAAAGTTTTACCGCTCGAATAAAGTAAAACTAATTCATCCGGTGGAAAATTAAACCTCGGAAATCGAGATCGTTGATGTACGATGTAACTACAACAAGGTTCAGAGCAGGGTTCAACGTTCTGGGTTAAAAATCATAAACAGTTTGTATCTAAAAAATTCCGGCTTCATGGAAGATTTGGACGATTATATTTTATTGAGGGTCATGACTTACAACATCCACGGTTGTGTCGGTGCCGATAGAGACGTCAATCCGGGGAAAATCGCCGCCATCATCGCGGACCTCGATGTGGACATCGCTGCCTTGCAGGAAGTCGACGGCGGTCACCCGACGCGTGAATACCGGAACCAGGCGCAAGCGATCGCCGGCGCGCTCGGTATGGGTCACATCTATTTTCCGGTCGAGCAGGAGGGCCTGCGGCGTTTCGGTTTGGCGGTCCTCAGCCGCTTTCCGATTGCCGGGCTCGACCAACTTCGACTTCCGAATGTCTACCCTCTGCTGAATCCCCGCAGGCGGGGGGCTCTGCGTGCAACACTCGAAACACCGGCCGGTCCGGTCTGTCTCATCAATACCCACCTCAGTCTATTCAGACTGGAGCGTCGCCTGCAACTGAATGCGCTGATGTCTGGAGACGATTTTACTATAGTGTCTGCAAAGGAGCCGCTGGTTTTTTGCGGGGACCTCAATTCGGGGCCGTCATCCGAAACTTACAAACAAGTGTCGCGTCTTTTGACCGATGTTCAGACTGCTTCATTCAGCGGATCGGTTGAGGACACCTTCCACGCCAAGAGTCCCTTTTTCCGCATCGACCACA
>JBDNAO010000060.1:0-2981 GCA_039768375.1 Desulfobacterales bacterium
AAAAACAGGAAGGGTGTATAAAAAGTGAAAAATAAAAAACCGTTACAGGTATTGGTAGTGCTTTTAGCAGTAATGTTTCTGGCAACGGCCGTTCAGGCAAGCGGAAAGAATTATAAACACTCCTGGTACAATCCCTTTGCAGGTATCTGGAAGAAAATAGGCGATCTTAACTGGAATGTTAAAAAAATGGATCGCAAAATCAACCGAATGGATCGAAAGGTCAAAAAATTACAGTTCAGTGGAATCGCAGGACCTCCTGGACCGAAAGGCGACAAAGGCGATCCGGGACCTGCAGGACCTCAGGGGCCACAGGGGCCAGCTGGAACAAACGCCCGATTCATATGTCCAGGGTGTAACTTTTCCGATTCTGAAGAGTGGGCCAACCAACACACGGAATTGCGACTCAGCAACAGCAGCGAAGAGACAGAGGGAAACGGCGATCTTTTTGCAGGAGCGTATCTCGCTCATTCTTACTTTGACAATGGCAACTTTACGGGAACAGATTTTTCCGGGGCAGTTCTCCATCATTCAACTTTCTTCAGAAGTAACTTTAATAATGCTGGTTTTACCAACACCAATCTTAAAGGCGCTGGGTTCTCTGGCTCCGATTTGACAGGGGCCGATTTTACTGGGGCGAATATAGACAAGGTCGTTTGGTGGGATCCAATCTATGGGATATATTATCAATGGAATCCTACAATATGTCCGGATGGTACCCCTGCCGATGAGAATGGCAACAGCTGTGCGAATAACTTGTTATACAAATGATAAAGTATTGAGATTTATTGTTCGAAGCAACACCGACACGGCATTAAGCTAAAACAGGCAGGTCAAATTCCCCGGTGAATGTGACCTGCCTGTTTTTTTTTAGAATACCTGTTCAAAGTATTGTTTTCTGAATACCCCTCAAAACAGTCCGATTTAACTCTTTAAAAATAGTTCAATCCATCACCTTAATCCACCTCCTCCCATGACCGGACAATGACATCCTGCACCCCGAAAGAAAGAAGCTCATTGTTATAAATACCGCTTCCTAAGGATAACAAACCAGTAGAGGTCTTAAGATAAATGTGCTGATCTTCTACCAGTGGAGCAAAATGAACATTCCTCATCCTCCGACTCAGATAAACCACTCCTTCCAGGTCCATGACGGTCAAAAGCCCTAAATCGCTGTTTTCCGTGCGAAGAGCCGCACATTGATCTTCAACTTCGTTTGTCGTGGTTCCGACGTAGAGTCGGCCGGCGGCGGCAGCGATCGGAGCAAGCACTTTTTGATTTTCATTCAACTCGTAAAACCAGTCCAACTCGTGTTTGATCGGGTTGCATTCTCCATTGATGGCCGTATCGACGTATGAAATGATGACATTGCGGGTGTCAGGAGTGTTCATCCCTCTGTTTTCATGAGGGCTTTCACCTGTGCCAAACACAATTCGTACACGGCTATCTAAATTTCCACCTTCTCCGATGGCATTTTCGACAACTACTGTCGGCGTCGCGTATATGCCATTTTGTCGTAGTTCTATTGATATCTGGTTTCCGTCTGTATCCGTAAAATCGGTATTGAGCACACAATGAGTTATAGTGCCGGGAGTCTCCAAATCGTCCGGAAGATTGACCTTGTAAACGAGGCCGCCATTCGATCCTATGTATAACCGATCGACAAATCCATTGTCGTTTGAATCGACAATAGCCGGAGGCCCGCTGAGAATTCCGCCCCGTCCGTAACCGGCCTCATCAGCAGCCAAAGATCCATCACCATTAAAATCAACATCCTCAGCCAACGTAACCCGTTTGATCAAAGTTCCATCGGAAATATCGATCAGGTAAACTGCCGGATAATTATCTTTTCCCACCATTTTCCCGGTGGCAATAAACGCCGCCCACTTGGGTTCACCGGTCAGCGGGTCAAGGATCCGGCCGATCTGCGCGACGGCCTGCGCACTGGGATCACGAAACAGGTCAATTGCACTGAACTCCCAGAGGAAAATCGGCTTGTTAGGATCGGTCACATCGAGGCAGAAAATGCCGTCCCATCCGTTTCCCGATGCACCGATCACTATGGTTCGCCAGCTGTCGGCAAGACCGTCACTGTCGGTGTCGATATAAACATCTGATATGGCCGGTGGGGTATTTATTTGGGCACGATCCCCTGCGGATAAAAGATTGTTTTTCAATCGCGGCACCAGGTTGACCGGTATGAAAGCCCACAACTCGCGGCCCGTGCCGTAATTGGGGCATTTGGAACCATGGACATTTTCGCAGTAATGCGGACTGGTTTCATTCTTGGATTCACACTGAAAATAGCCTCGATTTTCTTTGATCCCGGGTGTGTCAGGGTTGTCGCCATGACGAAAAGCGCCTGCGTCAAAAGCGTGCAGCATCCCATCGCCGGAACCGACGAACAAGACCGACTGGCGCGTCTGATGCGCTTTTTGAAAGTCGGCAAAGCGTTCGCGCTCGGCCTCAGTTACTTGGGTTCCGTGCAGCCAGCGTGGATACCCCGGCGGTACCATCAAAGCCGGCACGGAATGGTTGACAGGCCCCAGCAGCCAGTCCTTTTTCACTCCGGTCTCGGGCTGGCGAAATCCCCTCACCCACCTTACCAGCCACGCCGCATCGGTTTGGTTTTCGGTCGCATCAAAACGCCCATCGCGATTGAAGTCATGCGTATAGCCATCCGGCCATATGTACTCGTCCGAAAGGGCCAGCATATCGTTTGTCACGTTCGCCGGCTGAAAAGATTTAAGAACGTGGTCGGCCGTGTACCAGCTGTAACTGGCCATGATCGGCACGCCGGCAGCCGGCGGCCGGTTGAAGGTCACCTCCCACCGTCCGGTAAAGCGGTCGACCAATCCTTTCCCGCCCAAGCTGCCCTTCAGTATTGATGTTCCCGAATCGCTAAGCACTTCCGGACGGCCATCGTAAATCCGCAAGGTGGTCGCCTGCACCGGCGAGTGCGCCAAAAAGCCCGTGAAAGTGAC
>JBDNAO010000002.1:0-6447 GCA_039768375.1 Desulfobacterales bacterium
AACATCGAACCCGAGGAAGTGATCATCCACACCGTCTCGGAGGGTACCGTCGGTTTACGACTTAGAATTGCAAAATATTTCCCGATGGCGTTGAAGGTTATTAGGGTTTAGCATAAGGGTGTCGACCTCTATTCCGGAAGCGTCTCTGCTCAGAACACCCCGAATGACTTCGGCCATTGTACGCCTTGATACCGGTTTGCTGACAACCGTCTGAATGCCCATTGATTTTACCTCGTCAACCGGTATTTTCGCAACGTATCCGGAACAGAGGATGATTGGGGTGTCGGGCCGAATGCGCTGAAATTCTCGGGCCAATTCCAGTCCGGTCATGTGCGGCATTGTCAGGTCGGTTATGACGACATCGATTTCATCCGGTTGATTTTTAAAGCACGCCAGTGCTTCAACACTGCTTGTTTTGGCAATGACTTTATATCCCAGATTTTCAAGCATGTCCTTGCTCATATTAGTTATCGCTTGCTCATCGTCAACGAAAAGGATGCATTCTGTGCCGGAGGGAAGAACCTGGTCACCTGCGCTTTCCACCCTGACTTCTTTTTCAGCGACCGGGAACAAAATGTCGAAAGTGGTACCCCTATCCGGTTCACTTGATACAGTGATCGAGCCGTTGTGGTTTTTTACAATCCCATGCACAGTGGACAGGCCCAACCCGGTTCCTTTACCCGGGGGCTTGGTTGTGAAAAATGGATCAAATATGCGTTCCAGCCTATCCGACGACATGCCATGGCCGGTATCACTTATCTGTAATCTAACAAAGGCGCCCGGCGTGAGGCCCGAATCCTGTATGATTTCCTCAGGCGGCCGGTTGACGTCTGTTAATTCGACGCTCAGGAGCCCGCCTTTCTCTTCCATAGCATGGGCGGCATTGGTGGCCAGGTTCATGATGATTTGATGCACCTGGGTCAGGTCGGCCAAAACCGGTGAAACACTGGTTATTTTCTGCTGGAGGGTAATTGTCGTCGGCAACGTTGCTGCGAGAAGTTTGAGGGCTTCTTTTATAATTACGCCGATTTTTGCCGGTTTCATCTGACTGTCGCCCTGGCGGCTGAATGTAAGAATCTGTTGAACCAGGTCTCTTGCCCGTTCGCCGGCCGTATAAATCTGCTGGATGTAGCCGCAAAGAGAGGACTCTTTCTCGGCCATGACCAGGGAAAGCTCGGCGTAGCCGAGAATGGCCGATAGTATGTTGTTGAAATCATGTGCGATTCCGCCTGCCAAGGTCCCAATGGCCTCCATCTTCTGGGCCCGGAGCAACTGATCTTCCGTTTCCTTGCGCCGGATGAGCTCCTTTTTTAGTTTTTTGGTTCGGCGGGCGACCTCGTCTTCAAGTTGCTTCTGATAGTTGAGAAGATGGTCGTGGTAGGCTTTTACCTTCAGCAGGGAATTAACGCGCGCCATTAACTCGGACTTGTCCAGCGGTTTGCTCAGGAAGTCATCGGCGCCAGCTTGCAATCCTCTGACTTTGTCTTCGGTACCATGCAAGGCCGTCACCAGTACGATGGGAATATGATTGGTATTCGGATCGTCTTTCAACTTTTGGGTCACTTCATATCCGTCCAATCCCGGCATCATGATGTCCAGCAAAATCAGATCAGGTGATGATGAAAGCGTCGTTTCGATTGCCTCTTCTCCGTTGCTGGCCGTGACGATGCGATAGTTTTCCTGGCTGAGCATTGCCTCCAGCAAATTAACATTCAAGGGATCATCGTCAACGATCAGAATTGTTTTCATCTTGCTCATGGCTCCCGTGCCTTTCGCGGGTATCAGTTGTTGCGGTTAGGAATAAATTGAGAAATGTTACCGACGAAGTGCCTGGTGTCGATCGGCTTGACGATAAAACCGGTACAACCGGCTTCCAGCGCTTCTCGGCGGTCTTTTTCCATGGCATAGGCTGTCAATGCCACAACCGGAATCTCTTTTAGGACCGGGTCCTCTCTAATGAGCCGGGTCGCCTTCAGGCCGTCCATTCCAGGCAACTGGATATCCATTAAAATAATAGTCGGTTTTTCTTCACGGGCTATTTGAAGCCCTCTTTCCGCATCGTAGGCCTCTAACACTCGATATCCTTCGAGCGTCAAAAGTTCCCTAACCAGGATCATGTTGAGCTCATTGTCTTCGATCACCAATATGGTCGTTTTCATAAAATTTTCCTTCTATCTCGCTGCAGTGCCATCATACATTCCCTCTCCCGGGGGGCAGGGTGAGGGGGAAAATAAATTCAACGTCGACACCCTGCAGATCGCTGCGGGGAGAATCATTGGACGAGTTATTCATTGCCCACAGGAATGATAAATCGAAACGTGCATCCCTTGCCTTCACCTTCGCTCTCCGCTTCGATGGTGCCACCATGAAGTTCAACCAGGGCCTTGGTTAGCGCCAAACCCAAACCCGTTCCGGTATAATTTCGAGCCCTTGACCCGTCGATCTGTTCAAATCGATTGAAAACACGTGGGAGAAAATCGGGCTTCAATCCGATACCGCTGTCTTTGACGACGACTTCAAGGCCATTGCGGGTGCTCTCTGAAGGGCTGTCATCGCGGCGGTCGAATGGTTGAATGACTTGAAGGGTGGCAGGATCGCTCCGTCTGAGACCCGGTCGAACTCGACAGCTGATATCTCGGGCTGATATATGAACGCTTCCATTTTGTGGAGTGAACTTCAGCGCATTAGAGAGTAAGTTAAAGATAATTTGCTTGAGTCTGCGGTCATCGACAGTGACAACCTCCGGAGCCTTTTCAAAATCTGTTGTCAGATCAATGTCATTTTTAACGGCCTCTGTTTTGAACATTCTGGTGCAATCCTTCAAGTAGGGAAGAAGATATATTTTGGATGGTTTCAGTATTAACTGACCGGTTTCCGACTTCGAAAAATCGAGGATGTCGTTGATGAGCGAAAGAAGATGTCGACCGCTGTGCAACACGTTCTGAAGGTACTTTTCTTGCTTGGCGGTTAACTCGCCGAACTTTCTATCGGCAATGATTTCGGTGAATCCGATAATGTGGTTCAGCGGCGTTCTGAGCTCATGCGTCATGTTGGCCAAGAACTCGCTTTTCGCACGATTGGCGACCTCCGCCGCTTCTTTTGCGTTCGTCAGGTCAGTCTCGATGAGTTTGCGTTCCTCGATTTCCTTCTCGAGCGCTTGATTTTTTTCGGCCAACTCAAGCGTGCGTTCCTCGACCCGATTTTCCAGTTCACTGTTTAACCCTTTGAGTTTATCGACCAGAGATTTATTTTCGGCTATCAGGCGAATCTTTTCGGCCGCCCGGCCAGCGACGGCTGTAATGACGGTGAGATCCTCAAACGGTTTGAAGAGGTAGTCATAGGCTCCGGCGCGCATGGCCGTTACAGCCGTGTCGAGCGAAGCATAACTGGTCATGATGATAACCTGTGCATCGGATCGAATCTGTTTAATTTTTTCGAGAAGTTCAATACCCGTCATTCCCTGCATGACGATGTCGGTAATGACAAGCGGGAAAGGGGTCTGCTGGAATATTTCCCACGCCTCTTCACCGCTTTTGGCGGTAGTGATGTTAAAGCCGTCCCGCTCCAGAACCTGGGACAACACGGCCAAGAGACTCTCCTCATCATCTACAACTAAGATTTCCAAGCTATCGGCGTTTGCCATTCAGTCTCTCCTTTCAGAATGCCCATATTTTTATTGGCTCTTGCCAGGTATTATTTGTGGCACCATTCCGGCCTCTGGACCGGTGATGAGACCCCGGTATCAAGGTGTTCTGATGCATAACCCGTTTATATCACAGCGCGGTTCCGGAAAAACGGACTTTTCGGCCTTTTTTAACAAGGTAGAACCATCATTTCCATCCGTTGGATACGTCGACACTCCCATGCTCAAATAGACCTTGTAGGTCGACCAGGTACTGTTTTGGGGGATGATTTGATTCGCCATCCGGGTGCACAGATCATGGGCCAATTTTTCAGAAGCCTGTTTAGGGGTTTCTGGAAGAATTGCCACAAACTTTTCATCGCTGTGCCGCGCCAGGAGGTCCGTTTTCCTGAGATTCCGTTTAAGTTGATGGCTGATGGTCAGCAGTAATTTATCTGCTTCTGTTTGGCCATATTTCTCAATGAAGCTCTGAAAACCGTCCACCTTGATAAACAGCAAGGAAAAAGTTCTCTTGAAGCGACCGGATCTGAGCAACTCATATGCCAGGTCCTCCTGAAAATAGCGGTAGTTGAACAATCCCGTCAGGCCATCTCTTATCGTCAGGTTTTTCAAGAGCTTGTTCGCGTTCTCGATTTCTTCGATTTTTTCCCTGAGTCGGTTGATTTCCAGCAGATTCTCGCGAATCTGGTCATATTTTTTCATCGCCCTTGTCACGGAGGTCATGAACAAATTAAAGGGATCAAACGGCTTGGACAGATAATCAAAAGCATTGCACCGCAGGGACATGGTTACAGAATCAATTGAGGCGTGGTTGGTCATGATGATGACCTGCGTATCGGGATGATGCTGCTTTATTTTCTGCAGCAGATCCATCCCTGACATGTTTTTCATATCGAGATCTGTGACCACCACAGGATATGGGTTACTGAGAAAAAGCTCCCATGCTTCCTCGCCATTCGATGCTGTCGCAACAGCATAGCCGCCACGCTTCAACACCTGTGACACGGCCTCGAGGAGAGCTTCTTCATCGTCGACGACCAATACCCGATTTTCTTTTACGAGAGACATTTCTTTTTTCCTGTCTTAATTAAGGACCTTTAACTATTTTCCGGTCGGGGCGACGGCGTGTCTAAGTCGGCAGCCTGAGCCGATTGCCGGCCCGCTTCTGCTGCAGGCAACAGGATCGTGAACATGGTGCCTTTCCCCGGCTCACTTTGAATATCGATATTGCCCTTGTGGGTTTTGACGATGCCATAGCTGACGGACAATCCCAAACCTGTTCCCTGGCCGACCGGCTTTGTCGTAAAAAAGGGTTCAAAAATTTTTGACTGAACATCTTCGGGAATCCCGGGTCCGTCATCGGTGACTTGTAGTTTTATCGTTTTCATATCCAGCCGTGAGGTTGCCAGTTTTATTGTGCCCGGCATGCCGCCCAGCGCTTGCTGGGCATTTATCATTAGATTCAACAGGACCTGCTGAATCTGGTTGGCGTTGCCGTAAACCGGTGGAAGGTCCGGTGTGAGTTCCTGGAGCAGCTTGATCTGATTGATGCCGAGCTGGTGGCTGATGATGGCGATGGTATCCAATGCCACCCGGTTGACATCGAGCATGTCAAAGGCCACTTTTTCCTGCCTTGAAAACTTTAAAAGATTGTCTATTATGGTTTTGCAGCGCTTGGTTTCCTTTTCTATCAGGGATAAATTTTTAAACTGGGTGGTTTCTTGTTCTGCCTCGAGCAGACACAATTGGGTCAAACCGAGAATGCCGGCGAGCGGATTTTTGACTTCATGTGCGATACCGGCTCCCAGTTGCCCGAAAGCGGCCATTTTTTCCGACTGGACGAGGGCGACCTGGGTATCTTGGAGCGCTTTTTCACGCAGTTCCAGCTCAGAGGCCATCTGATTGAAGGAGTCGGCCAGGTCTCCGATTTCATCCCGCGAACGCGATGCCACCTTGACGTCGAACTGACCCTTGGCCACAATTTTGGTGGCCTCTAACAGGCGTTCCAGCGGTCGGGTCAGCAGGCGCGAGCTGAACAGACTGAAAACCGCGGCGACAAACAGGAGAATCAGTGCCACCGAGACCAGATTTTTAAGTAACTCGCGGGCGGTCAAATAAGCGGCGGCCTTTGGAATTTCTACGCCGGCCAAGAGGTCTCTGACGCCGATGTGCGCCAATCCGCCGACCATCTCCCTGCCGTGGTTTACATAATTATGGGTCGAACCGTGCATCCGAACGGTTTTAAGTCCTTTGATCCCGGCAACCCATTCGATCTTTCCTCGCTTGACAACCTGCTGCAAATTGGAATGGGCCAGCGGATTTCCCTGGGAGTCCGCAATGAAGGTGGTGAAGGCCTGGGAACGTCCGGCCAGCCGCTGAAGGCCATCCAAGCGGATGATGGCCGCTATCACGCTGTTAGCGGTCGTTTTGTCGGGTGCGGGATGAGAAATGGCCAACACGAAGGCCGGCAGGCTTTCTTTGATCGTCGCATTGGCAATGTAAACATCACCCATCAGCACCTGGTCAAAGGGGATCGGGTGGGATATGAAATAATCCGAGAGCCCGGTCTTGGCGATACCGGCTGTCTCGAGGATGCGGGTGTCATATACGCTGGTCAGTTCCTTCCCATCACCGTAGAGGATGATGGCCACAAATTCGTCGAAATCCTTGAACAGCTCTCTAATCAGCGTGCGTTTGTGTTCAGGGTGCAGCTCCCGATCGTAGAGCATGCGCGTAAACACCTGCAGGTTCTGCTGGTATCCCGCCAACAGCGCCTGCGTTTCAGTTGCCGTGTGCATGGCCAT
>JBDNAO010000427.1:0-8948 GCA_039768375.1 Desulfobacterales bacterium
ATCCGCCGGCGCATATCGGGATATGTGCCGGCGGATGGAACGCAGGTGACGGAACCACAGGCAAGCAAGATGTGGAATTATTTTTTTCCAGGGCCCTAATGTCGTGTCATTTTTGAAGTGTCGCGACTGACTTGAGCGACGCAATTGAATTCATATAAGGTTCCCGGTTCAACGTTCAGCCCAGCCGCCGGGCTGAACGCTGAATGGTGACGGTGAACGTTTGAACCTAAATTAAAACATTAGGTTTTTGGCAATCCACTGCAGGGGATTTCGACGGCGTGCTGGGCAGTGCCGGCGCCGCACCAGCTGAAACGTCCCTTTTTACGCGTTATTCCCCTGCCCCAGTTCCATGCCCAAGTCAAGGGCGCGGCGGTTCATGTCGATAAATCCGGCCGGAATCCGGCTCTCCAGCACTTGCATGATCGATTCCGGCTTGACGAGCTGCGTCAGGCTGACCACCGCTCCCAGCATACAGATGTTGAAAACGATCGGTTTGCCGATTTTTTCGACCACGGAGCGGTACATCGGCAGTTCGACCTGCCGCGCATCGACTTTTTTTTCCGTTTTGACATAGCGGGCATCGCTCAACAGCAGGCCGCCGGGACGGATGATGGGGTAGTAAGCGCTATAGGCTTCCTGGGTGAGGCAGACCAGCACGTTGGGCTGATTGACCTTGGGGAAAAGGATGACGGAGTCCGATATGATGACGTCGCTGCGGGTGGCGCCGCCTCTAGCCGCCGCACCATAGGACTGGGACTGCACCGCGTTGAGATCTTCGTAAATGACGGCTGCCTCGGCCATGATGATCGCAGCCGTGATGACGCCTTGGCCGCCTGAGCCGGAAAACACCATTCTGCATCGTTCCATGATTACTGTCCCCTCGTGGCCCGTTCGATGACCAAATCGTATTGATCACAGTATTCCAGCGCTTCTTTCTGAACGAATATACCGCGTTCGATCAGGTTCGGATCGTCCTGCTTGGCTTTGGAGCCGATCGGGGTAGTGGTCTCCTGGTAGCGTTTGAGCATGTCCACCGCACTGCCCTCTTTGTTCTTGCGGCCGAAATGGGTCGGGCACTGGGTCAGGATTTCCACGACCGCGAAACCCCTGTGCACGATTGCCTGTTTGATGAAATCGGTGATCTGTTTGGCGTGATAGGCCGTGGTCCGGGCCACAAAGGTGGCCCCGGCGGCTTTGGCCAGCTCAACCACATCGAAGGCCGGATCGATGTTGGCGTAGGGGGCGGTGGACGCGTTGATGCCTGGGCCGGAAAGCGGTGAAAACTGCCCGCCGGTCATCCCGTAGATGCGGTTGTTCATCACGATGGCGGTTATGTCGATATTGCGCCGGGCGGCGTGAATAAAGTGGTTGCCGCCGATGGCCAGGGCGTCGCCATCTCCCATCGGAACGATCAGCTTCAACTCCGGGCGGCTGATTTTCACGCCGGTGGCGAAAGCCAGCGCCCGGCCGTGAATGGTATGCAGCGTATGAAAATCGACATAGCCTGAAATTCGGGCCGAACAACCGATGCCGGATACCATGACGAGGTCGTTTTTGCTGAGCCCCAGCTGTTCGACTGCCCGGAGAAGTCCGTTGAGGACAATCCCGTGGCCGCAGCCCGGGCACCAGAGGTGAGGAAAAAACCGCTCCCTGAGATAGGTCTTGTTAGACATGCTTTAGACTCCCTTTCCCTGAATCAACCGCAGGATATTCTGGATGTCGGTGGGGGTGATGAAGGTGCCGTCGATGCGGTTGGCCAGAAAAATACTGTCCGGATGCTCCACCGCCATCTTCACCGACTGCATGACCTGCCCCATGTTGTGCTCGACCACGATCACGGCTCTGGCGCCGGCGCATTTTTCCCGGATGATCTCGGATGGAAAAGGCCACAGGGTCTGGAGCTCCAACAGCCCTAGCCGTACGCCCCTGAGCCGGCGGTTGGTGACCACGTGCAGGGCCGAGCGCGCGGCAGATCCATATGAAATCAAAACGATCTGAGCATCTTCCATGTAGAATTCTTTGTACCGGGCCAGTTTGTTGACACGGTTCTCGAGCTTGTCGACCAGGTGCCGGATCAGTCCATGCACCACCCGCGGTTCGCTCGACGGAAACCCCCACATGTCGTGATAGAGGCCGGTGACGTTGTACCGGTGGATACCGCCGAAATCCGACATGGGGAGCCTTCCGTCTTCCCTGGGCAGATACGGATGATAATCGACCCCTTCCTTGACGGAGGTTCTCAGCCTTTCCACCAGGGGCAGTTCACCTTTTTCCGGAATGATGAGCCGTTCGCGCATGTGCGCCACCACCTCGTCGAAGAGCAGAATCACCGGTGTTCGATAGGTCTCGGCCAGGTTGAAGGCGTTAACCGTCACCTCGAAGATGTCCTGGTGGGTAGAGGCCGTCATGGCGATGATGGCGTGATCGCCGTGTGTCCCCCAGCGCGCCTGATTCACGTCTGCCTGGCTGCCGTGGGTCGGAATCCCGGTCGACGGCCCGCCACGCATGACGTTGACAATCACACACGGGATCTCGGTCATGACGGCATACCCCAGGGCCTCCTGCATCAGCGAAAAACCGGGTCCGCTGGTGGCGGTCATCACCTTGTGCCCGGTCAGTGAAGCGCCGATGATGGCGCACAGGGAGGCGATTTCATCTTCCATCTGAATGAATTTGCCGCGGTTTGCGGGCAGACGTTTGGCCAGGATTTCCGCGATTTCAGAAGATGGCGTAATGGGGTAGCCGGCAAAGAAACTCAAACCCGCATACATCGCGGCTTCTGCGACCGCCTCATTTCCCTGGACGAACTTGATGTTTTTGTTCATGTTTTGCGCCTATTCGGTTTCAATGTCGATGGCCATATCCGGACACCGCATCTCGCAGAGCCGGCAGCAGATGCAGTCCTCCAAACGTACGGCGACCGCCCGTTCCGAATCGTCGAGTTCCAGCACGCTTTTAGGGCAAAATTCGACGCAGATGCCGCAGCCCTTGCACCAATCACGGTTGATGAGGTGCTGCTTGAGTTTTGGTTTGGCCATTTAAGGTCCTTCCTTCCCATCCTTCGGCAACAGTCCATACAGACGTGCTCCAGCATCGAACCTTCCGGATACCAATCGGATCGGGAATTGTCCTTATTATTCCATGATTCTATGAATGAAAGCAAAATAGCCGGAAAGGCTTGAAAAATCAAGTCCCATTCGCCTTTCCGCACTCAACCAGAGGCGGTTAAAGGCGCAGCAGATCTTTGACAAGCCCCCCCGGTTTGAAATACAATAGATCAATATCCGCCACGGTGCTTGGAAACCAAAAGGGTGCCCGGCATGTGAACCGGCACCATTGTTCTTGTCGAACGGCACGTCTCGCCAGCAGTGAAACGTCTATCGAGGTGCCTGCCGACAGTGGTGCCACTCAAAAATCTGAAAATACCATATCCGTTAAAAAAATCGGTTCCAACCGGCGCAGACGGGCTTCACCTTCTTGACCGCGACGCCGCAACACCACCCGGGAGAACGGGACAGCTTGAAAAAATGGTTCGGCATAATTCTCGTTATCGGTCTCCTGACCCTGGCAGCAGGATGGCTCGCTTATGTGGACCTGATGCACTATGCCGCCGCACCGGCTGAAGCCGATGGTCAGCCGGAAAAGAAGATCGTCGTGATTGAAAAAGGGCAGAACTTCAGACAGACCACGCTTCTGCTGCAGTCGCAACAACTGATTGAACACCCAATCAAATTCCGCTTGCTGGCCCGGCTGCAGGACAAAGACAAACAGATTCAGGCCGGAGAATATCTATTGTCGGCCGACATGCCGCCCGGCGACATCCTGGAGGTGCTGGTAAACGGTAAGGTACGGCTTTACAAGTTCACCATACCGGAAGGATCGACCCTCAAACAGATCGCCGCCATTGTCGAAACCGCCGGTTTGGTGACCCGGGCGGAGTTTCTCAGCGCGGCCGCCGATGCCGATTTCGTCCGGGAAAATGGAATCGACGCGGGCAGCTTCGAAGGGTATCTTTTCCCAGAGACCTATTTTTTTCCCAAAAATACATCAGCCCGGGAGGTTATTGCGGTCATGGTCGACCGGTTGCGGTCCGTGTTCACAGAGACTTGGGAAAAAAGAGCGGCTGACATCGGCCTGTCGGTGCACGAGGTCCTCACCCTGGCGTCGATCATCGAAAAGGAAACCGGCGCTTCTACCGAGCGGCCGACCATCTCATCGGTGTTTCACAACCGCCTGCGGCGGGGAATGCGTCTCGAGACCGATCCAACGGTCATTTACGGAGTCGATAACTTCGACGGCAACCTGACCCGCAAACATCTGACGACACCCACGCCCTACAACACGTATCTGATCAGCGGCCTTCCGCCCGGCCCGATCGCCAGTCCGGGGCGGGCCGCCATCGAAGCGACACTCTACCCGGCCGACACGCGCTACCTGTATTTTGTTTCCAAAAAGGACGGCACCCATCAGTTTTCAAAGACATTTGCGGATCACAACCGGGCCATACTGACGTATCAGCTGAAAAAGTGATGCCATACATTAACATTTAACGGGGCTCGCCCCACCGACACCGAAACGGGAGAACACGGCACCATGGGCACCAACAACCTCATCTTTCTGGAGAATATCGAATGGTTCGACGAAAGCGGGCAGGAACTCGTTCACCGGATTCCCGAGGAAGGCTCCGGTGAAATCAAATACGGGGCGCAGCTGACGGTGAGGGAAAGCCAGGCCGGCATCTTTTTCTACCTCGGCAAGGCGGTCGGGGCTTTCGGGCCGGGTCGCCACACGCTCAAAACGGCCAACATTCCGATTCTGACCAAAATCGCCAGCCTGCCCTGGGCCATGAGCAGCCCACTACGGGCCGAGGTCTATCTGGTCAATCTAAAAGTCTTCACCAACCTGAAGTGGGGTACCCGGGACCCGGTGGCCTTCAAGGACTCGGAACTAGGGCTGGTGCGACTGCGGGCTTTCGGCGTTTTCAACCTCCAGGTGGTCCAGCCGGTCCTGTTTATCAACACCATGGTCGGCACCAAGGGAATGCTCACAACGGCCGAAATCGAAGAGTATCTCAACCGGGTCATCGTGTCGCGTTTCAACGATTTGATGGGCGAGAGCCTCGACTCGATCCTGAACCTGCCCTCCCGCTACGATGCCCTCTCCGAAGGGCTCACCGAGCGGTTGAGTTCAGATTTCAGCCACTTCGGCATTCGATTGACCCACCTGTACATCAATGCCATTACGCCGCCGACCGAGGTGCAACAGGCCATCGACGACCGCAGCCGCATGGGCGCTTTTCAGGATATGAACAAATTGATGCAGATGAAAGCGGCCATGGCGATGGAAAAGGCCGCGCAGTCCGAAGGCACATCCGGAGCCGCCGATGGCATGGGTGCCGGTCTCGGGTTGATGTTGCCGGCCATGTTTGCCCAGTACTTCGCCGGCGGACCCGCCCGACAGCCTGCCAATTCCGGTCCTGCCGTCTCCACCTGTCCGGAATGCCGGCATCCGGTTCCCGTCGACGCCAAGTTCTGCCCGCAGTGCGGCCACCAGCAGGTCGTCTTCGATCAGTGCCAGGTGTGCAGTAAGAACTTGACACCGGGGACAAAGTTCTGCCCGCGGTGCGGCCATGCAGTTGAGGACCGACCCATACCGCGCACCTGCAGCAAGTGCGGCGCGGAAAACCTGACCGATTCCCTTTATTGTAACCAGTGCGGTGATAAACTCTAGCCTTCTCATTGAACATCGCTGCCCGCAGTGCGGTGCTCCGGCCGTGATGACGGAAACCGATCGCCTGTTCACCTGCGAATTCTGCCGGGTCAAGTCTTATCTGTCGGCCGAAAACGGCTTCCGGTATGTGCTGCCGGGCGCTGCTCCGCCGGGCAGGGAACTCTTCTATTTTCCCTACTGGCGTTTCAAGGGCATGCTGTTTTCATGCGTATGCGACGGTGTGCGCCAAAAATTCATCGATGTCAGCCACCAAGCCGCAATGTCGCGCGATTTTCCGGTCTCACTCGGTTTCCGGAGCCAGGCCCTCAAGCTGCGTTTTGTAACCCCGGAAACCGACGGGCGGTTTCTGCCTGTGCGGCTTCCACTCGAACAGGTGATGCAAACCTTCAAGCAAAGCTTTAATGTACCGCTGCCGAAGCCGATTTTCCATCAGGCGCATGTCGGCGAACACCTGAGTCTGATTTACACCCCGTTTTATGCGGCCACCGACCGGCTTTACGATGCCGTCCTGAACGAACCGCTCGGGGAGTGTTTGCCGCAGGATATCGATCAAACCCTTTCCACCGCCGGACCTTCCGACTGGCACCTGAGCTTTCTGTCGACCCTTTGCCCTGCATGCGGGTGGGATCTGGATGGCCCGCCGGACACGCTTGTCCTGATCTGCCGAAATTGCGATTCGGCCTGGAAACCGGGAAAGGACCGTTTAGAGCGGCTGAATTTCGGTCATCTTCCGCTGGCGGTCGACAGCTGCGAATCGGTCCTCTACCTCCCCTTCTGGCGCATCCGGGCCGCGATTGACGGGATCCAACTCGACTCCTACGCCGATCTGGTCAGAGCCGCCAATTTGCCGATTGTCCCCCGTGACGCCTGGCGCGACACACCGTTTCATTTCTGGAGCCCGGCATTCAAGATTCGACCCCAGACATATCTGCCGCTGGCCACCAAAATGACGCTGGGCCAATCGCAGGATCTTCCGGCAGCGGGTCTGCCCGGCGGTGAACTCCATCCTGTGACGCTGCCGGTCGCAGACGCAGCCGACAGCCTGAAGATCACCTTAGCGGCTTTTGTCAAACCTCGGAAAGCTCTTTATCCGCAGTTGTCAACCATTACCATCGCACCGCAGAGCTATCTCCTGGTGTATGTGCCGTTCCTCCGCAGTCATCATGACCTGACCCAACCGTCGTTAAAGGTCAGTATTCTGACGAACCAGCTTGCACTGGCCGGAAGCCTATAGGCTCGGTGCAGGCCTTCGACCGCATATGAGGGTTCTGGGTTTCAGGTTCTGGGTTCAGGGTTCAATGACGCCTCTGGCCGCAAGCACCCAGTTTGATCGAAGAGGAAACGTGGATGATGTCATTTTAAAAAGATAAAATCCTTCACCTCTATCCCATTACCCATTACCTGCTTTTCTTTCTAAAGTGTATAACACCGTTAAGTTTCATATAAGGTTTCTCTGTAAATCATGGGCGGGTTAGCGGTTCTCGGTGAGTCTTTACCCGGTGTCATCAGCCGGATTGACATTTTAATCAGGTATTGATGAGAGCAGGATGTATCGGTTGACAGAAATGACGTTTTCTTCTACCGTCGACCCGTTAAAGATACCTATAGCAGGCTCATCGATCCATTGCGGAGTGATACACTCAAGGCCTTCGGGCCGCCTCGGTGCATGAAAATTCTATTTTCGTGTTAGAGCGGTTGTGTCAGTTGAGTCGGTTAAGTCAGTTTTGTCAGTTAAAGTGTTACATCGGTTTTAACGACCAAATGCTCATGGCCCATAAGCCACCATTGGTTCCGGGTTCTGAGTTTCGAGTTTCAAGTTTCAAGTTTCTATTTGCGGGTCTGATTCTACTTTCGTACTAAATGGCCATGGAACAGGACACCATACCGGTGACGACCGGAATCGATCACCTGGACCGGCTGCTCGGCGGGCTCCATATCGGGGACAATGTCGTGTGGTACGATGACGCCGGCAGCCTGGCCGCCGTATTTTATCTCAATTTTATCCTGGCTTCCCAGGCCCGACAAAAGCCTTTGATATATGTCAGCTTCGACCGATCACCGAAGAACCTGCTCGACAAACTGGGCCCTCTGGGAGACAGCACCCACCTGACGATCCTGGACTGTTTCACTTTTGGCAAGGGTGCCGGTTCGGATGTCTTTTTGAAATTTTACCAAGACGGATCGACCGAGCGGGCCTGTCGGATCATCCGCGTGGCCGACCCCCGCAACGACCATCATGTCATGGAAGCCGTCTACGGGGCTCACGGCGAATTGGAAGGCGATGTTCGGTTTGTCTTCGAAAGCCTGACCGGCATGCAGGAACTCTGGGGCGGTGAGGAACATATCGTCAATTTCTACTCTCACTCCTGCCCGCGTCTCTACGAGTTGAACACGGTCGCCTACTGGATCATCGAAAAACAGGCCCATACGCAACGGCTGCGGGCCCGGATCAATCAGATCGCCCAAGTCGCTATCGATCTCTCCGTCAAGAGAGGCAAAACGTCGCTGACGATCCTCAAGGCCGAAAAGCGCGCTCTGGAAACGATCAACAAACCTTATCTGTACTGGTCCAAGGATCGTGAGGTGACCTTCGATACGGAGGCGCGCGCTGCGGGTCGGATCGATCTGGGCGGACGTCTGAAAGCGGTGCGCGCCCGGCAGAGCCTGTCGCAAACCGATTTGGCCAAGCTGGTAGGGGTTACCCCCAGTACAATCTCACAGGTCGAAAGCAACATGATCTACCCCTCGCTGCCGGCCCTGTTCAAAATGGCCGAGGTCCTGTCGGTCGACGTCAGTGCCTTTTTCAGGGACGCCGCCGAAGTCGTCCGCCCGTCGGTATTTACGGCCGGCGATGCGGTCGCCTTCACATTCCAGAATCTGCCCAAAGGAAGCCTCACCGGCAAACGGCTGACCGGTGTCAATTTCGAGGCCAAAGCCGACCCCTACCTGATCGAAATCCCCGCTCGAACCACCCTTCCTTTTCATTTTTTCGTTCACAAAGGCGAAGAGTTCGGTTATGTGCTGGTCGGGGATTTGCAAATCAAAATCGGCAGCAGCCTCAAAAAATTGAAGGCCGGGGACGTGGTGTATCTGACGACCGACATCCCGACCCAGTGGAAGAATACCGGAACGGATACCGCCCGTATGATTTGGGTGAAAATCAAGTGAACCCGGCGTAATCCGCAGAATCATATTTTCACCAAGAAATGCCGGCTAAA
>JBDNAO010000428.1:0-3463 GCA_039768375.1 Desulfobacterales bacterium
CACTTTACCCGCATGGAAACCTTTTTGATGCCCTACGTGATTTTCAAACTCACGCAAGTGCCGGTCTGGTCCTTGGCAAGCTATGAATTATTCAAGGGTGCCTTCGGGGCCTATTTGGACAAAGTCGGGGCGGTGTCGACCCGCAATCCGGAACGCGATCTTCTGATCGTCAAGACCCTTCTCAACGGTGAGGCCAATTGGATCATTTTTCCGGAAGGCCGGATGGTCAAAAACAAAAAGATCATCGAAAAAGGGCGGTTCATGATCTCTTACGCCGGTGGGAAACGCCCTCCCCACACCGGGGCGGCTTTGCTGGCGCTGCGTGCCGAATTCTACCGCCAGCGGATTAAACGGCTGTTGGAAAAAGACCCCGAAGAGGCACACCGCCTGCTGGACCAATTCAAGATCGAGGACTCCGGGCCGCTTACAAGCCGCAACACCTGGATCGTGCCGGTCTGCCTGACCTACTTTCCGATCCGGGCACGCGAGAACACCCTCAGCAACTTGGCCACGCACTTGGTGGATGGCATATCGGACCGATTGGTGGAAGAGATCATGACCGAAGGGACGATGCTCCTATCGGGGGTCGATCTCGACATCCGCTTCGGAGAGCCGATTAAGATTGATGAATGCCTGTCGTGCAGGTCGATCGAACGCGGCATCGGTTCAAAGCATCGGCTGCAGTTCGACGACCCGCTGCCACTCCAGCGCCTGATGCACAAGGAGGCGCTGAAAATCATGCAGCGCTATATGGCCGCCATCTACAGCATGACGTCCGTCAATCACGACCACCTTTTCGCTTCGCTGCTCAGATTTTCCCCTCACAAGAAGTTCAAGGAGCACGCGCTGCGGCGCAAACTGTTTTTGCTGACGGGTGCCGTTCGGGAGGTCAAGAACCTCTATCTGCATCAGAACCTCCAGGACGATCAGGTTCACCTGCTGACCGACGACCGCTACGGTCGGGTGAGCGACTTTTTGTCGGTTGCCATCGAAAAAGGGATTCTGAAGCGCGAGGGCCGCTACCTGATCAAAGACCGCTCCAAATTTTCCTCACCCTATGATTTTCACCGGGCGCGCATCGACAATCCGGTCGAAGTGATGGCCAACGCCGTCGAACCATTGACGGCGTTGCAGCGCATCGTGCGTTGGACCGCCTGGCTGCCTGATTTCTGGGTCCGGCACAAAGTGGCAGCCACGCTGCAACGTCGCGCATGCAGTGAGTTCGACAAGGATTACCGGCAGTTCTTCGTCGAAGGGGAATCTAAGAAAAAAGAGGTCGGAAGTCCGTTTCTGATCCACGGCAGCTTCCGCCGGATGGGAGTGGTCCTCGTCCATGGATACATGGCGGCCCCTCTGGAAATGAAAGAACTGGCGGAATATCTCGCACACAAGGGCTTGTGGGTCTACGTCCCCCGCGTCAAGGGTCACGGCACTTCTCCCGATGACTTGGCCCAGACCCGCTACCCGGCCTGGGTGGAAACGGTCGATTGTGCTTATGCTCTAATGCGCAGCCTATGCCGGCGGGTGGTTGTCGGCGGGTTTTCCAACGGCGCCGGTCTGACCCTCGACTTGGCTGCACGGACCTCTGATATAGCCGGCGTGTTTGCCGTTTCACCGCCGCTGCGACTACAGGATTTTTCGACGCGCCTGGTGCCGGCCGTAGACGTCTGGAACCGCTTGATGAAAAAAGTCCACCTGGGCGATGCTCAGGTGGAATTTGTGGAAAATCACCCGGAGAACCCCCATATCAACTACCTGCGTAACCCAATTGCCGGCGTGCGAGAACTGGAACGCTTTATGGGCGCCCTGGAACCCAAGCTGGGTGCAATAAAGGTGCCTGCTCTGGTTATACAGGGCCAGGGAGATCCGGTGGTCAATCCGAAAGGGTCGGTTAGGGTTTTCCAGCGCCTGGGGTCGGAGGACAAGACTTATGTGCTTTTCAGTTTCAACCGCCACGGCATCGTGCGCGGTGAGGGTGCCGAGCGGGTCCACCGCACTGTCTGGGAATTCATCGAACGATTAAATTGAGGGAACCGGGTAAAAATAATTCTTGACATGATACGCTGTGGTATTACATTACAGCTAAGCAGCGCCAGCTGCTTAAGAGGTTAGGAGATGTTATGACAACCTTAACCCCTTTTCTCTTTCCTCTGTTCGAGGGGAGGCATCTTCCCCAATGCCTCCCCTTTCTTTTTGGGTGTTAGACGATCATGGCTCTTTGGGCCGCCACGGTGCATGAAAATGATGCGCCGGAGTCCGGATGAGCGGTTGAGAACAGCGGCTGACTGTCTGAGTCGCTTACGGGGTCTTGTTCCGGACCCAAAGTCGATACCGCGTGAAAGGCACAACATTGGGTTAACAAACCCAAACCTTTATTTGAAGACGGGCCTGGTCCGGGCTTAGAACCCGTTGGCGGCGAGTTTCAGCCGCGACTCGAAATCGGTTATCCGGGCTCCGGCGCCCACCTTAATCCGTATTAAACGACTATTGATTTGGTTTCATTGTCGGATACAAGAACGCAAGCGGAGACATCCATGACCTCACTCGTCCGACTCGAGCTCTTTTCAGATTTCATTTGACCCTGGTGCTACTTCATTACCGGGCGTATTGAAAAAATTCAAGCAACCTATGCCGTCGAGGTCGAATGGATCGCCTTTCCACTCCATCCCGAAACCCCTGACGAGGGCCTCAGCCTGGCGGAGCTTTTTGTCGACCGTCCGATAAATGTTCATGAAATGGTGCGGCAGCTGCGGAAGACAGCCGCCGAGCTGGGACTTCCCTTCGGTGATCGCACAATGACTTACAACAGCCGCCTGGCACAGGAATTGTCCAAGTGGGCCGCTGAAAAAGGTCGTGAGAATGATTTTCACCGGGCAGTGTTTCGAGCGTACTTTTCGGACGGTCTGAACATCGGCAATCCGGCCGTGTTGGTAAACGTGGCGGATGCTGCGGGTCTGTCGGCCGACGAGGCCCGTCGGGTCATTGAATCGAGAACTTACTGCCGGTCTGTGGATCGGGACTGGGACCGCGCCGTACGCTTAGGGGTGACCGCCGTACCGACCTTCATGATCCGCGGCAAATCGCTGGTCGGCGCCCAGCCGGCGGCAGTACTCGAAAGATTCTTGGAAGAAAACGGCGCCCTGCGCAACCCTCCACCCCTTGACCCTTCGACCCCTTGATCTTTAAACCATGCACCTTATACTGCTTCTATATTGGGTTCATTGAGTCAGAAAATGTGGCTTTTTGCTTTTAGCCTTATGCCCTCGCACCCTGAACCTTAAAGTTACACTTTAATTTTTTTCCGCCTTGAGCCGTCCGCCGATAGGCGTTAACCTTAAACCTTTATCCTGGTTTCCTATGAACGCTTTCGGCGCTATCATCCTGTTGGCTCTCCTGCTGGACCTGATTCTTAACGCCATCGCCGACTATTTGAATCTGAAGATGCTACAGCCGGATCTGCCGC
>JBDNAO010000061.1:0-6250 GCA_039768375.1 Desulfobacterales bacterium
ACCGGATCGCTTTCGCCCAGGCCATGGATGCGCTGCGACGTGGATACGATGCCATCACGGTCGCGACTTGCGGAAACTACGGCGCTGCCGTGGCGCTGGCTTGTTCACTGGCCGGTTTGCGTTGTCTGATTTACATACCCGATTCGTTCCACACCAAGCGAATCGAAGAGATGACCGGCATGGGTGCCGAGATCCTTCGTGTTTCCGGTTTCTATGAAAACGCGGTGGAATGCTCCAGACTGCGGGCCCGGGAAGAAGAAATATATGACGCCAATCCCGGCGGTGACAACGTCGTCCTGCAGCTGCGGGCTTATGGACAGATTGCTCAAGAAATCTATGACGACCTGAGGGACGCACCGCTTGTGGTGGCCGTGCCGGTCTCCAACGGAACAACTCTGACCGGTATTTATAAGGGGTTTCTGAGCCTCTATCGCCGTGGGAAAACCTCCCGCATGCCAAGGGTTGTCGCTGGATCTTCCTACAAGAAAAACCCCATTATTCAAGCGTTCTTGAAGAATGCCGCATCCTGTGATGATCTCAATCCGCAGAAAATCCGGGAAACCGCCGTCAACGAACCGCTGATCAACTGGCATTCCGTTGACGGCGAATATGCCCTGGAGGCCATTCGATCCACCAACGGCTGGGCCAGCAATACCACCGACAGAAACATGCTGACTTTCACGAAGCTCCTCCGCGACAAAGAAGGACTGCAGGTTTTGCCGGCCTCAACCGCCGGTTTGATCGCCTTGATTGAACAGCACCGCCAAGAACCGCTTTCCAACGACCGCTATGTCGTTGTATTGACCGGGAGGAAATCATGACGACCACTATCGATGGTACTGCCATTATCTATTGCGAAGGGGCACTCAACACCCCGAACGGTAAAACCGCCCATGGTCTCGTCCGGTTCACCAACCGCTACCGGGTCATCGCAGTGATCGATTCCCGCTATACCGGCCAGGATGCCGGGGAAATTATAGACGGCAAACCCAAGGGCATACCCGTCGAGGCAACCATCGAAGATGCCGTGAATTCGGCGAATTCAGCCGGAACACCGGCAACCCACCTCGTGGTCGGTTTGGCACCGGACGGTGGTCTTTTGGCACCCACAGCCCGCTTGGACATAAAAAGGGCCCTGGAACTGGGACTCAATGTCGACAGCGGTCTGCACGACTTCTTGTCAGAAGATACGGAACTGGCCGATACGGCTGCGAAGACTGGTGCTGTTATTCGGGATGTTCGTCGACCGCCGGACCGCAGATCGCTCCATTTTTTCAGTGGCAAAATCGAAGCCGTAACGTCTCTGAAAATCGCCGTTCTGGGTACCGATTCCGCAGTCGGCAAGCGCACCACCGCCTGGCGCATCGTCCAGGGATTTACGGATAAAGGCATAGACGCACTGATGATCGGAACCGGCCAGACAGCCTGGATGCAGGGGGCAAGGTATGGTGTCATTATGGATTCGCTGGTCAACGACTTCGTTTCCGGTGAGATCGAGCATGCGATATGCGCGGCCTGGACGGATAAGCACCCGGAGGTTATCATTATTGAGGGCCAGGGCAGTCTGATGAACCCGGCCTATCCGGGCGGATTTGAAATCCTGGCCGCCGGCCGACCGGATCTGATTGTCCTTCAACATGCACCGGCGCGGATTGAATATGACGGATTTCCCGGATACCGGATCCACCCCCTGGCCCGCCAGATTCAGGTCATTGAAATGCTTAGCGGCAAACCTGTCGTTGCAGTGACGGTCAACCACGAAGACCTCAAACCGGAGGAAATCGGCCCGGTATGCTCAGCCCTTGAGAAAGCGGTCGGGTTGCCGACCTTCGACGTGCTGCGGGATGGACCCGAGGGTCTCATCCGGATTCTGAGCGCTCACCTCAAAACGAAGATGGATAAATAAATGCCCGCTATACAACCCTCAGGTAAAAATGAGAAATCTATGCCGCCGACCTCTTCCACTACCGACTCGCTCTCTGCACTTGAAGTGATCGACAGGTTGATCGTCGGGCCGATTAAACTTGAACCGCGGCGATTGACGGCGGCCTATACGGTGGTTCGTAACGGTACCGAAAACCGCACCGATTTGATCTACAACTATGAAGAAAAGGTTTTCGATCCGGAGGAGCCCGAATCATGGAATCTGGCGAGCTTGGTGGCTGCCCAAGTGGCCTTGAATTACGGTCTCTTCTGCCGCTCCATCGTTTTTCGGGGCACCTATGACGATATTGACCGGCAGTTTCTGCGCAATATGGCCGAAAACACGGCCCGGGAGATCTATGTCAATAAGATACTGAGCCCCAACCCCTTTCTGAAGGGAGAAGCCGCCCGGATGCCTCCGGAAAAAAAAGGTAAATACTGCCGGGCATCGATGGCGTTCGTAGCGACACCTGAAAAGGCACCGAAAACAGCCTGGAATCTGTGGCCAAGCGAGAAGCACCGGCACTGCATCCTTTCCAGCGGCGGCAAAGACAGCCTTTTGACTTATGGCCTATCTGGACTTTACTGGCAAAAGGGGCATTCTCTGGTACGCCCACACTCGGAAAATATCGACCAGCGGCGTCATGGGAGACCCAACCAAAGCCAGTGCAGCAAAGGGTGAAAGCATTTGGGAAACCATGGTGGCCCATCTGGTGGCCCTTGTAGAGGATCTTAAAAACATGACCCTGGACGATATCTATCATCGGCGATATTAAAATGAAAATCAGACAGGTCGAGGCCTGGCCGGTGGAGATGCGCCTGGCCGAACCATACACCATCGCCTACGAAACCACCGACAGGGTGACCAATATTTTTCTGCGGATCGAAACCAACCAGGGCCTGATCGGTCATGGCTGTGCGGCTCCTGATTTTCAAGTCACCGGGGAGACGCCCGCGTCGGTCATGACCGCATTCGATGCCACTATTGCGCCGGTGCTGTCCGGGGTTGATCCGCTGCGCTATGCATTGATCCTCGAGCGACTGCGCACCGGTCTCGGCCAGCAGCCGGCCGCCTTGGCCATGGTGGATATGGCACTTTACGACCTGCTTGGCCAAATCGCCGGCATCCCACTTTACCGTCTTCTCGGCGGTTACCGTACCCGGATAAAGACCAGCATCACCATCGGAATTCTGTCCATCGAACAGACTGTTGAAAAGGCCCGCAAACACATCGCCGCGGGTTTCAGATCTCTGAAGATCAAGGGTGGTATCGACGTTGCCGTCGATATCGAAAAAATAATGAAAATCCGCGAAGCCGTCGGCAGAGCCGTCGAGCTGCGCTTTGACGCCAATCAAGGGTTTAACGAAACAGACACCCTAAAGTTCGTGGCGGGAACCCGCAAGGCCAAGCTGGAGCTGCTGGAACAACCGACGCCGAAGGCGGGTCACACCATCCTGGGCCGAATCACCAACAAGGTGCCGATACCCGTGATGGCCGACGAAAGCCTGATGAATCTTGGGGATGCTTTTCGCTTGGCCAAGAATGATGTGGTAGACATGGCCAATATCAAGCTTATGAAGGTCGGTGGTATCTATGAAGCCATGAAAATCAATGCCGTTGCCAACGCCGCGAATCTGGAGGTGATGGTGGGCTGCATGGACGAGTCCGCGCTTGCCATTGCTGCCGGCCTGCACTTCGCTCTCGCACGGCCCAACGTGGTTTATGCCGACCTTGACGGCCACCTGGGTTTGATGGGCGATCCGGCGGTCGGATCGGTGGTTCTGCGTAACGGTATTCTGTACCCGAACAAAAATCCGGGCCTGGGCGCCAAGGTCTGCCGATCATGAACGTACGATGTTAAACATAATGAAAAAATTGGGCTCGTTTGATCCGGAAAATATATCACGGGCAAAAGGCACGCCCTTTATTTATTAACTTTATTTATGGTTAAGCCATTGATCGAGATAGGCATGCGCCTGTCACAACTCGTACGGCAGCTGGGCCGTCTGTTACCGCAACCAGTCAGTCCGTGGATCGCGGTAAACGCGTCGCCACTGAGGTAAATTTTGAGCTTGAGGAGCAAAATTTAAAACATGAGTGCCCCTATATTATACCGTCGTGTGCACGGACAAAAAACCCCAGAGCGTTTTGACGCGGCGTTTGCTGTGTCATTTTGTGCACAAGGAGTTGGGTTTACCAGTCGTTGACACCGCTCGGCGCAGGAGGATCAACCAATCGGTCGTCAGTCGTTCAACCCGGCAGGGCCGGCGCATTGTGCGAGATCTAAAATACGCTTTGATCGATAGTAAAGCATGTAAACATAGAATGTCCCTAAACAGCGCCGGTATATTTACTCCTGTTTTTCAGCCTTTTTGCCGTCCTGTTACCCGTGCTATTTTGTTAACCAGCCTGAAGGGAAGATTAATAAAGTACGGATTTATAAGGAAACCAAAGATACGGTTTCTTTTAAAAAGCGAACCCCTGCTTATCAACCTGGCCAAAGCAGCACCAATTCTGCTCCACCTGGTCAGGAAAAACAACCGGGCATACAAATCGAAAACCTGTTCAGGAACCTGAACAACTGGCTTTTGTTCCCGGGCTATCGTGTCAATCTCAGTCCCTTTCAGGATATAGAGTTTATTGACGTCCAGATTGAATGGTTTTGGTAGTTCTGCCAGCACATCAAGGGTTTTTTGCAAGTCCTGTTCAGTTTCAAACGGATTATAGGTGATCACGTCGGTAGAGATTTTGATCCCCTCTGCATGGAGCAGCTCCGCACTTTCCAGATACACATCCCGGTTAAACTTTCTTTTGAAGACATCTTTATTAATCATCTCACTGCCGGACTGCAAGGCCAGAACCGTTGAAACCAGACCGGCATCTTTTAACACCGGGAGTCGCTCCTTCAGACCGCTCATCGGGAAGAGGTAGCAGACAAAGGGAAGGCCGACATCTTTTTTGTACAAAGTGCGAAACTCTTCAAGCCAGGTCAGCTGAAGTGGAAAAACCTCATCCTCAAATCTGACTTTACGAAAATCAATGATTTCCAATGCCTGCTTAATTTCTTCAACAACCCGGGCCGGGGTCCTGCGGCGCAGGAATTTATGGGGGAAATATAGTTTTTTGAATGCAGCTTCACAACAGTAGGTGCAATGGAATGGACAACCCCTGGCGCTGATAAGATGATAACTGCCGGAATAGCTTATTTTATTAAATTCAGTAATAAGCTGATCATTATCTATAAAAAATTTTCCTTCAGGAGAGATATCTTTGAATGGCAAGCTGTCCAGGTCCTCAACTAGGGAGCATGGGGGTAATAGTGAAACAGCCTCCTTTTCCCTGCGGACAATTCCTTTGATGCTTTCAAGGTTGCTGCTGCCTTTATCCAGGCTGTCCGCTATCTCAACAATAGCTAAGTCTCCTTCTCCAATACAGGCATAATCACAATGGTCAACGCACTCGGCGGCCATCATTGTAGGATGTGGCCCCCCCCAGATTATTGGACCGGGGAAGCAATCCCTGACAACTTTTGTCAACCTGTTCACTGTTTCAGCTGTTGGTGTACAGACAGAGAAACCAACAACATCAGGATCAATGTTTCGAATAACGCTTTTTAGAATATTTTCTTCAGTTCTGGTAATTTCTTCCCCAACTGCATGCCTGAACGGCTTCCCGCTCTCTGCCACCCCAACCCAGTCTTTCTCAGGGTTTAGCACAGGCCCTTTTTTAAGCCTTTTCAAAAAAACAACAAACGGCTGATGCCCGCTCTCTTTCAGCAAAGAGGACATCATTCTGATTCCTTCCGCATTTATATCATAGACAGAAATAAAGAGGATTTTGGCCATATACAATTCCTTTTAGATGGAAAGATAAAAAGATAAGAATTCGCTTTTTCGAGTGAAGTCTATTGCAAAATGAGACTTGTGGATCTGCCCCGATGGCATAACCATAACCATATGTGGGCTTCGATGCCCATGCCCCTTTTTTAAGGCTTATCGTAGTTAAAAGTCAACTTTTGATTTTGCCCTTACCGTCGCTAATTGTAGCGTTTTTACGGCATTTTGGGGCGCACCAGTGGATAGAAGGGACGCCCTTTATTTATTAATTTTATTTATGTTTTAGCCATTGATAAGGTTAAATTCATGCACAGACAAGCCCGCATCGACACGACCGGCGGAGCGGTTGAGTATTTGGGGACACGAGGTTTAAGTTAATAAATTATGTGCGTGCCTGAATGCACCAAAAGAATTTTCTATAGCAATACGGATCGCAGCGATTTCATTGATCGACTGGCTATTCAACACATGTAACCCAAATTTCCGGTAT
>JBDNAO010000429.1:0-4139 GCA_039768375.1 Desulfobacterales bacterium
ACGATATCTGATGCCTGTGCCGCCTGCCGGCACTAAAAATTGGACAATACGGGATTACATCAGGTTTATCGACCAACACGGCCGATGGTGTCCCGGGAGCGACGCGAAAGCCTGCGGGTTGAATTCGGTGGGTAGCCAAAAATAGTCAAACCCCTGATGGTTGATTCGATTCCGGGCAAAGACGCAGCGACCTGACAGCCGCAGCCGTAGTGGGGACACGCCGAGGATCGACAGGAAGCGAGAACGCCGTTTAGACCGAAAAATGCCATGTGGAGTGCAGCGTATTAATGATCACTGTCGAATCGACTTCCAACCAGGAACCTTGAGGACGATGGTTGCGCAAAAGAAACTGCCGACCGTCGAACAGGTCGAAGCGATCATAGATGACTGGGACAAGTTTTCGGTCGAAGAATTTGCCGCCCGGTTTCAACTGGAAGGTGAGGTCATCGAATCCACCATCGAGTATCTCCGCCTCTTGAAAAGAACCTCCGATCCTAACACCATTCCAGTGATGGCCTGTTATCGCGATGACACCCTTGAATCGATCGTCAGATGTGCCGGGGCGCGGCGCGGCTTCATATGACGGGAATCAACCGGATCGCAGGGGACCCGGACCCCTCCACCGGATGTTTCGAATACCCAAAAAGGAGCCGGGTCGAGGAGTGCTGTGATGACGGCCGCCATCAAGGGGAAGTGGACCTTTCGCACTGCCGCGGTGTTGTTTGTTATTTCGGCGCTGATGGAGTTGGTGCCGCCAACCGCGCCGGCGCCGTTTTTCGGCGTAATGCGCGGCGGCCCGGTGGCGCTGTTCTATCACGTGTTCTACGCCGGCCTCTATGTCGGCCTGGGGGTCGGCCTCTGGCAGGCAAGACCCTGGGGGTACACCCTGGTGCTCTTCACAACCGGCGTCTACACGCTGGACAGGCTGCAACTGCTTCTCACTCGCAAAGCCGTTCTGGCCGACCTACTGCGCCAACCAGGCCCGCTCGGCGAGGTTCTCGCTGCCGTCGACAGCCACCTGCTGCTGACGGTTTTCACGGCCGCAACGCTGATGATTCTGCTGTGCTGGTGGGGTTTTGCCGTATACGCCTACCTGCGTCGGGACTACTTCAGCAGTGTCTGAGCAAGCCTATCGTGCCGGCCCTTCTGCATTTTTTATCCACAATCGTCCTGTTTTCTGTGAAATGTTTTTCACAGTGTACTTCTCATCCACGACCATTATTTCCATAACCACCTGAAAAAACAGTTATTTATTTTACAATGATCTTAGGCACAAATATTGCTGCATGAGCCATCAACATCGGCGCCTTATTATAAAATAGAAAACACAAGCCGAATTCACCCTCCCCTCATACTGCAGAAAGGACCGGAAGATGACTGTAATAGAAGCTGCCGCCCTATTTGAAAAACGCAGAAACCGGCGCATTCCGTATTCGCGGTATGTTTTTTTTGCCACCCGCAGACAATTCTTCGAAGGTGAACTCAAGGATTACAGCAAATACGGCCTCTTTATCAAGTCCCCTGTTCTGCTGCCTATTGGAGAGATCATCACCGTCGCCCTGCCGTACTCGGAAACGGAAAAAGAAAAGCGCAAGGGCGCGGTGGTGTGGCGAAATATCGAGGGATTCGGCGTCGAACTCTTCAGAGACCCCGCCAAGAGACTGTTGCGTAAAGACCTCTTGTAATCAATGCTAAAATGAGGGCCGGAGCACCGGCCTATATTTGGCTGCAACCTTTCTCGGTGACCTATGCCCCTTCCGCTCGGCCATGCGGCCATCGGCCTGGCAACATATGAATTGAGCGCCGGCACCTCGGCCTTCCGCCGCTGGAAGCGCTTCGTGTTCATTGTCCTTCTGGCCAATCTGCCGGACATCGACGTTCTGATCGGCCTGTTTTTCAGGTGGGACGGCAACGCCTTTCACCGCGGCCCGACGCACAGCCTGATATTTGCCCTTTTCGGCGGCCTTTTAGCGTATTATGCCGGCCGGTACTGGTTGAAAATCCCTAAGATCAGCTACCGGCAATCCGTTTTGCTGATTTTCTCGCATGTCATCGCCGATGCAGTGTTTACGGATGCACCGGTTTCCTTCTTCTGGCCCTTTGAATTGTATTGGTCTTCGGGCCACAGCGGTTGGACGGATGTGATCCACTCGATCCTCTTCGACGGTTTCAGGGACGGCTGGATCGTTTTAGGCTGTGCCGTCGGCATCGTCTTTTTCCGATTCATCCGCCGGTCACTCGAACCGACACGCAGTCTTCCGCAAGTCATCAAAAAATAAACATCTGCTGCCATTAATCGTTGCATAAAAAAGACCCTATTCGTTGGTGCCCATTCACGAATTGTGGACGCACGCTGGTGTGCCCGCTTCAGGAGTGAGCCGTCTATTCCACGGGCAAAGCCGAACGGGAATTGCGGTGCGAAATCGAATCTATCCATGCCTCAGAGGCAATTTGTTCATTAGACGCTGAGATCGCGCAGGATCGATTACGGATAAAATTTCAATTTTTTGTGGACATTCGTTGGACTTGAATTTAAAGATCGTTCATTGCTTTTATCCCGTCCGCCTTCGCAACGGCTAAGGGTTCACGAAAATATAAGTTCGCAATTCTAGGCGTTGAGACGCCCGGCCGACAAGGCGTGAAAACACTGGAATATCTGGATATTCAGAGTTTTCGATATGCAGCCGGACAGGATGCGTCCGCGTTCAAAATATGACGTTATTTATGAGTGAGTCCTAAGTACAAGAGGAACATAAAATGAGATTTTCGATTCGCTGGGCCCTGATCTTCGGCTTTCTGGCCCTCATCTGGGGGACTTCCCTGATCACAACCACCTCGATGTATGTCTCGTCCGAAAAGGTCTTGAATCAACATGCGCAGGATATCATGGAAAACATCGCCGACCTGGCGATGGAACAGTCGCAGAATCACCTGGCGCACGCGCAGGCCGCGGCGGCGCTCACCCGGCGCCTGCTGAACGCCCATGTGGTAGGCATCGACGGAAACAGCGCCGACAAGCTGGAACGCTATTTTCTGGATCAGCTGGCCCTCTACCCGCATTTCGCCGGTATTTATTTCGGTAGCCCCAACGGCAATTTTTATTACGTAAGCCGGAACGGTCAGCAGCCGGGTGCAGCCTTTCGAACCAAAATCATTCTGCACGGCAACGGCAGCCGCAGCACCCGGTTGCTGTGGCGTGACGCAGAGCTGAACCTTGTCGCCGACATGCTTGATCCGCAAGACGGCTTCGATCCGCGTAACCGGCCATGGTATAAGAGAGCAGACGCAGAGCGGCAAATCGTCTGGACCGATCCGTACATATTTTTTACATCCCAAAAACCGGGTATCACCATTGCCGGCCCGAACTATGACGTCACCGGGAATCTGCGGGGAATCATCGGGGTGGACATCGAAATCGACCAGCTCTCAACCTTCATCGGCAGCCTGAAGATCGGCAAGAACGGCCGGGCCTTTATGATCAACAACAATGGTGATCTGGTCGCTTTCCCTGAATTGGAAAAAATCCGCAAGACCGGTGACGACGGCTCGAAAGGTTTTAGACTGGTCAAAATTCAAGAGCTCGACGATGTGCTCAGCCGCAAGGCCTTCACGGCAATCCACCTGCAGGCTGAAGCCGACGGCCGCTATCGTCTGCAGCAATCACGGTTTGCACGGTTCAAGCACGAAGGCCGTTACTATCATGCCATGCTGACCCCCTTTTCCATCGCCCGCTGGCCGTGGATCATCGGTGTTCACCTGCCCGAAGACGATTATCTGGGAGGCCTCAAGGGAAACCGGCGGGACAACATTCTATTAACCCTGGCCATTTCAGCCGTCGCCACCCTGATCGCCCTACTCTTCGCCCGCAGCATCATCCGCCCGATCGCCAGACTCGAACAGGAGGCGCTGGCCATTAAAAACAACGACATGACGTCCGACTTCGACCTGCGCTCACGCTTCAAGGAAATCTGCGAGACAGCCACGGCTTTCTTCCTCATGAAAAACGCCGTTCGCAGCAGCCAGGAAAAATACCGCGCCATATTTGAAAACATTCAGGATGTCTATTACGAGACCGATCTGGCCGGAACGCTTCTGGAAATCAGCCCGTCGATTGAAAAATTCGTGGGATACAAGAGGAA
>JBDNAO010000430.1:0-4270 GCA_039768375.1 Desulfobacterales bacterium
GTCGACAGTTGCGTTAACGCCGTCAAAGAAACAGTTATGCTGCTCCGCAATCGCCTGACCCCGGGGAAAACCTCACTCAAATGAGGCAACGCCTGCTGATTTGCCGTTTAGATTCAATCGTCAGCATGTCCTCAGGATGATTCCAAGGGGCAGGGATTCGCCGAACATGGCCATCTGATCATTGCGGGCCGGGGGTGTGATCTCCATAATGCGGCGCTTCAAATTCTCTGCCAGTTCATTGACCGCCATCCAGTCAAGCACCCGATTTCGCATCTCTTCGTCGAGATCCCGCGCCCTGTCGCCGGTTTTGCGGGCGATCTGTGAAATGGTCCGGCCGGCTATAGTTGGATTCGACCAGGAATAGTCGATCAGCTGGTCGATCCAGCGGGCGGCTTCATCCGGCGGGATGGTGCGATCTGCCGGACCGTACAAGAGTTCACGGGCAGCCAGTCGGGAAAGCGCCCAGAGGTGCTGAGATTTGGGCTTTCTGGGCGATATTTCAGTGAGCAGTTGACGTCCCAGGCGGACCTTGTCTTTACCGTAGAGTTTTTCCAAGTTGGCGGCGGTCATCCAGATTTCCAGCCGTTCCTGGGGGGTAACTCTCTTGGCGGCGGCTTTTTTTTCGAAAAACACCGCCGAGAGGTCTTGGAAGAACTGGCGTTGCTGTCCCGGCGTCAGTCCGGCGGCAACTCTGCGCCACATGATCCACCATTCCAGCCGCACCCGGGGGTTTTTGCCGTGCACCGGCCCGTTCTGGTACAGTTTCCAGAGCCGTTGCAGGCGCTGTTTGTCCAGGCTCTCGCCAATGCCCGGTCGCAGGCAGAACCCGAGCAGGTTCATCCAAGCGCTTTCAAAATCAGGTCCCTTGTTGCGAGGCGGCGTCAAGTCCAGCAGATCGTCGGCCAGGCTGCGGATGAACCCCAACGGCCAGTCGTCTCGGGGTAGATCGACAATCCGGCTCAGTTTTTTGGCGAGTTTTTCCGCTTCGGATTTGTCATCACCGCTCAGGACCCGGTTAAGGAGGTCTCGGGCGGTTTTGACGACCGCCAGTTCTAAAATCTGGGCATCGTCAGCCGCCTCGGGTGTCGCGGTTTCGCGCAGCTGAAATTGAAGCTTCCAGCGATGCTCGCTGATGCGTGAACGGCACCAGAGTGCCAGGGTCCCGACTTCGGTGTACTCGGCCTCGATTTTGACCGGGATGGCCTTCTGAGCACCTTTTTTCCCATACTGCACGACTGTCTGCAGCGGTGGCAGGGCCGTGAAGGAGTCATCGACGCGAACCAGGTCGCCGCTGCGGTCGCCGCTGCGGTAACTCGAGCTGAAGATATCGAAGCTGACCGGCTGGTTGGTCAAAACGTCAAAGGCCTTGTCCTCCAGGGGGATGGTGCTGCCTTCGTCGAGGCCGCGTTCGACGATGCACATGACCTCGCGGTCATGGGGTTTTGGTTGACCCCGATCGTGTCGTGTCACCCCGAGGTAGTAAGCCCTTGGACTGCCGCTGCCGACGCGCACACCCGCACCGATTTTGACCAGGCCGTAATAGGCCGCGCCGAAGGCCACCGCCAAATCGAGGTCCGGGTTTTCCAGTACCTTCGGGAGTTCCGAATCCTGGATCGCAGTCCAGTTTTGCAATGCCATCCGGAACCGCGCTTGAATTTCCGCCGGTTTGAGCGAGCCGCCGTTGTAGAGGACCAAATCGGGAGCGGCTGAAGATCGTTGCAGAATTTTCGAGACGTCATTTCGATGGCGATCCAGAAACCACTTCATGTGCCGCGTAATGGCGGGTTCCTTCTCGTAGGGCAGACCGAATTCCGTAATGCCCTTGCGTTCGGATGCGGATTGCCGGACATCTTCGGTGTCGGTTGGGAAAAAGCCTTCCAGAACGAGTTTCGCGACCACGACCTTGTCCAGGTCCACCCGCTGTGTTCCGGCAATCAGGCGACTGCCTTCTCCCATCAGCGTGACCTTGATAGTTGCGGCCGTACCACTCAGAAGAGCTTCCTTCGCCTGACGGCATTGGTGGCACAGGGCTTTCCAACGATCCGTGCTCATGGAACGGCGCGCTCCGGTGAGCTGCGCCTCGACCTGCCTGGCCAGGGCCAGATCGATGTTGTCGCCGCCCAGGATCAGGTGGTCTCCAACGGCAATCCGATCGAAACGGGGGCTTCCTTCGACGTCCCGCAGGACAATCAGGGTGAAATCAGTGGTACCGCCGCCCACATCGCAGACCAGGATCAACTCGCCGGGTTGAACGTACTGGCGCCAGTTGTTTTCATGGCGCATGAGCCAGCTGTAAAAAGCCGCCAGGGGTTCTTCGAGCAAAACGACGGTATCGATGCCGGCTGTTTTAGCCGCTTCCAGGGTCAGCTCCCGGGCAACTTCGTCGAAAGATGCCGGCACGGTGACGACGACGAATTGGTTCTCGAGATGCAGACTCTCATCTGGGCCCCAGGCGCTATTCCATGCCAGACGAATGTGATTCAAATAGGCGGCAGTGGCCATCACCGGAGAGATTTTGGGAATTTCAGCGGCCGCACCCCACGGCAGGATGCGGGCGCGACGGTCGACGTTGGAATGGCAAAGCCAGCTTTTGGCCGAAGACACCAGCCGGTCCGGCACCAGTGCCCCCTGATCCCTGGCATAGGTGCCGACCAGGGTGGTTTCCTGATTCTCCCAGAGCCTGACGACGGCATCCTCGGGAATATCGTATTCGCCGGGTATGTAAAGAAAGGAAGGCAGAAGCGACAGGCGGTTCACTTGGCCGGGTCCGGTGAGCTGAGGGACCTTAAAAATCCGGATCCCTTTGTCCGCCGTTTTTTTTGCCTGCAAATCCACATAAGCTGCGGCACAGTTGGTCGTCCCCAGATCGATGCCGATGATGAACCGCCGATCCTCCACGTCGCTTGTCATGCTTTTTCCCGCACGTTGAATTCGAGTTTCCAGCGGCTGCCGTCCTGCCGCGAGACACACCAGAGCTCCAGGGTGCCGATTTCAGTCAATTTGACTTGGATCGAAACCGGGATGACACTGCCGTAGGTGCCGTCAAGAGTGGTTTCGATGGTGGTGATCGGCTCGATGTCGCTTTCCCAGTCTTCAATCAGGGAGCCTTCGGTGTCGTCCGTGCGAACCGAGGAACCGAGGAAGTCGAATTTTGCCGGTTCACCGACGATGAGATTGAACTCCCTTTCGGTCAGTTCGGTGGACGACCCCTCTTCCATGCCGAAGGGCGCCACACAAAGGGCCTTGAGCGGGGTCGGCATTCCCGGTACGGCTGGCAGGGAGGCGGCCACCCCGATGTAATAGGCCTTGTTGAGCCCGCTGCGTATCCGGACGCCTCTGCCCCTGCGGGCCAGGCCGTAATAAGCGGCACCGGTGGCGACGGCCAGGTCCAGATTTGAAGATTCCAGCACCCGCAGTTCGGCATTGCTTTGCCAGGAGGCCAGCACTTCTGTTACTTGTCTTTGAAGCAGCGGGGCTTTCATCACGCCGCCGTTGAACAAAACGGCCGTAGGCAGTTCACGCGGGCGATCGTCTTGGCGACTGAGGAATTGGGCCAGATGCCGGGTTACGGCCGGATCGGCCTCATAGGCCAGACCGGTTTCCTGAATACCGGTCCGCGGCCCTGTCTGGGGGCGGCTCTCGGGCTCGCAAAACGGGAAGAAGCCTTCCACGATGACCTGTTCGACGACATCTCGGCTCAATTCCGTTTTCAGCGTGCCGCCGATCAGGCTGCTGCCGCGGCCCAGCACGGAAATTGGAACGACGGCGGCGTCGGAAGACGCCAGGATTTTCTCCTTTGCACTTCGGCAGGTGTGCCAAAGCGCCCGCATTTGCCAGGAGTCCAACTTTTGGCCTGCCGCGGCCATCTGATTTGCGACGGCATACGCCAGGGCCAGGTCCATGTTGTCTCCGCCAATCAAGATATGATTGCCGACGGCGATTCGCTCCAGTTCGAGATTGCCTGAAACATCGGAAACCCGGATCAGGCTGAAGTCGCTCGTACCGCCGCCCAAGTCGCAAACCAGCACCAGATCACCGGGCCTGACGGCCTCTCGCCAGCTGTCTTCGGATGCCACGATCCAGGCATAGAACGCCGCTTGCGGCTCTTCCAGCAGGGTGATGTCGGGCAACTGGGCCATGGCGGCGGCTTTGACGGTCAACTCGCGTGCCACGGCGTCGAACGAGGCCGGTACCGTCAGAAAAATTTCCTGCCGCTCCAGTATCAGGTTTGCGTCGTCACGGGCGATCGTGTGGTTCCAGGCCCGGCGAA
>JBDNAO010000062.1:0-14381 GCA_039768375.1 Desulfobacterales bacterium
AACCCCCGGCGGCCCATAATCATGGATTCTCTAAATCCGGTAATACCGCAGAAAACAACCGGGGAACCTGGGAAAAGGGTGTCACGGTAGGCCAATATAAAATCGAGCGCATTGTTGTCTGCGGCAATGATGACATCAAATTTGAAACCAGCATATTTTTTCGAATAAAGTTCCTTTAATAATTCGAAAATAATATGGGGCTGGTGGTGTTTGGAATCCATATATTCATAGCTGCAAAGAACATCGATGTCGGTATTATCGAAAACCGATTCAATCCCTACCATAACCGATCTTCCCCATTCGTAGTTGGGGTGATAGGAATTCAGCACGAGCACCCGCTTTACGGGCGCAACTTCCTTTTCGTCCGCCAACGTTGAAAGGGGCGGATGCCCCATAAGAAAACAAGCCAGAGCGAGTATAACCGAAAATCGCCTTGTCATGGCAGCATAGTTGCGTCGATGGGCCTGGCCGACATTTTTTTGTTTTGAAAAGAGGATCCCCTGCTCGTTCATCGTTTCCATCTCCCCCCAAATGATAAAGGCACGGTGCTCTTCGAAAGGATTCTTAAGCAGAGAAAGCGTCTGAAGTTCGAATCGGGGCCGCCGGATTCGACCCATTCAACTGAGATGGCGGTTTCTGAATGTCCGGAATCTGGGCGCGTTCAGCATGAACAGGCAGATGATAACGTCGTAACAATAAATAAAAATAAAGGCAAGCCGCTCACCGTTTTGGGAAACGGACCAAACGCCTCCGCCTGCCAAGGGCTTCACAGGCAGATATAGGCTTTAAGATAAAGGTCTTGGACTGCGTTATCGGTCGGCGGCATATTACAATACAGCCTTCTCCCTCTGGCCTTGCCAAAAACGTTATCTTAAAGCCTATAGCAAGCGGAAATTGAGGCCGTTCAGATGGTGTTCGGCGCTTGAATGGGCTTGATCGTCATATCCCAGATGAGGTGCACCGGCGGGTTGGAAGTTTGTTGAACAGTTTTAAGCCCGCTACGCGGTGGTGCTTTTTTGTTTGACACCGAGTACTTGATATCCTTATAAAATTAAATAGTTTTCGTCCATAAATGGCCCTTTGCCGCAATTCCCCGCCTGCTTCGGGACAGATCGGCGTCAATCACGCCTGTGGCGTGACAGGTTTACGGAATCGCTTGTGCGGCGTACACGAGTACGCCTCTGCGCAATGCCGCTGATTTCCTTGAACTTGCAGAAAATTGCACATTTCTGGATCGGAAACTAATCAGTGCCCTTAATTAAACCGTGGATGGGCACTCAATAAATCGCCGGGAATTTTTTAATGTACATTCGGATGGCGTTTTGGATCGCACGGCCCACCTCATCATAACCATTCTGGTCTCCGCATTCCTGGTCGCCCTCGGTACAGCGGGATATATGCTGATCGAAGGCTGGCCGATGTTGGAATCGCTCTATATGACAGTGATCACTTTTTCCACGGTTGGATACGGTGAAATAAGTCAACTCAGCCCAACCGGGCGTATTTTTACCTTGATACTCATCGTCTTGGGGGTCGGCTTTGTCGCGTACGTCATCGGTAACGTCATCCAATTTTTAGTGGAAGGACGCATCCGGCTCATTTTGGGGAGGCACAAATTGGACAAGAAAATAGACCGACTGAATACTCATTACATCGTCTGCGGATACGGCAGGATGGGGCGTGCGTTTTGCCGATACCTCACCCAGAGGCATCTCGAGTTCGTGGTCATCGAGAAAAACACCAATCGCATTCCCATCATGAATGAAGACGGTATCCTTTATATTTCGGGTGGAGCGACGCAGGAGGCCAATCTAAATAAAGCGGGCATCAAACGGGCGTCGAACCTCATCGCGACCCTCGGCACAGATGCCGACAACGTTTTCCTCGTCTTGCTTGCCAGAGGGTTGAATCCGAATCTTTACGTTGTCGCCAGAGCCAGCCAAAACGAAACCAAGAAACCGCTGTATTCCGCCGGGGCAGATGTCGTCGTCTCCCCGTTCGATGTCGGCGCCAGGCGAATGGCCCATGCGATCCTGCGCCCCAATGTGATCCGCTTCCTGGAATTGGCTTTCGCAGATGAGAGCACGGACATCCATATCGAGGAGGTAAAAGTAGCCGCCTCATCGACACTGGTCGATGTTACTTTACAAGATTCGGGAATACGTAAGACCTATGACCTGATCATCCTATCCATCGTTAAGGAAGATGGGACCATGTTATTCAACCCATCGGCCGATACCAAAATTAATGCCGGCGACACAGTCGTTGCAGTTGGATGTCACGAAAGCTTGGTAAAACTGGGCGAGGTCTTGAGTCCTTAGACGGCGATTGTGGCTTGAGACCTTTTTTGAAGAAAATGGATCATCAAACACTCATGGCCCTGCAGGCCGCCACGGTGCATGAAAATTGTGTTTTCGTGTTAAATTAACATCACCTCCGGGGTCAACCACGAGCTATGAGCCTGCCCAAGTAAGCAAAAAAAAAGACGGCCGGTATAGAATTTAAGAATGTCGGGATTGCTGTTTCCAGCGTTTTCAGCGACTTCCGAAGACTTTCTTGAGCAGCTCCGTTGTCCTTGCGGCCGGGTCCTGGCGGATTTTTTTCTCTTCGACTGCCACTAAGAAAAAAAGACCCTCGAGGCTTTTGTCGGTGACGTACTGGTTGAGATCGAAGCCCAGCTTGCCGCCCATCGGAATAGTGGACAATTTGCTGTTGAGATCCTCGTACTGGCGGGTCACACCAACTGAGTTCATCGAATCTTTTACAATCGGTTTGAAAATCTCGGTGAGACGGCCGGACGTTTTTTCCCTGAAATATTCGGTGGCGGCATTGTCCGGGCCCTTCAGGATCTTCTGTGCATCGTCGAACTGCATCTGCTTCACAGCATCCACGAAAATTGACTTGGCCTGCGGTGCCGCCTTCTCGGCTGCCCGGTTCATGCTCAGCTCGAATTCATCGACCTTTTGGCCGTATCCGACAGCGCGCAGGACCTTTTCTACCTTTTGAACCTCCCCCGGAAGCGGGATCTTGATGGAGGGGTTGCTGTAATAGCCGTCTGGTTTCGAAGCAGTGCCGACGGCATAACCTGTTCCGATTTCGAGCGCTTCTTTGAGCCCGTTGACGACATCGGCGGTCCCGAGGCCACCGCCTCCACCGCTGCCGACGATTTTCTTGGCGCTGTCAAGGATGTCTCCGAATCCGCTGCCCTGTCCTGTTTGAGTTTGTAGTGCTGCGATAAGAAAAATCATAATCCCGACAAGACGTGCACTGTTTTTCATTTGTCCTCCTTTGTCAGCTGGTGCGGGTTGTTCACCTGAACCGCGGTTTGATCAACCTATATAATCATGATCCGAGTCGATGAACCGCCCCAAATACGCCTAAGATATAGCGTGTATAGTGCTGAGATGCGCTAAATAAATGAAAGCTTAATCTCTGTGCCAGATAATAATCCGTTCTATTACCACTAAAATATTCAGTGCTCTATGGTAGCGCCAATGAATTTACGGGTGATAACGAGATCCGCCGTCTTTACTCCTTTTATTTTATTAACGGAGCAAACAACGCTAAGGAAGGAAAGTTCGAAAGGGGAATGGAGAGGAATAGACGTTGTTGTACTAAAACACGTTAACAGGTTTTTTTAGTTTTTATTAGGTGCGGCCCTCCTCCAAATTTCGTTTATTCAGAGACTAACTCCAAAACATGGCTTGTCAAGTATCCAATCAGATAAACGGTTGTCTTAAAAAACACCCCCACTTTTTCCGCGGTTGTCTATACATAGCTGCGGTAATTTGGTTCATACATCTGGGATTTAATGAAGTCCGCCAGATCGTTGGGCCGGGGATTGATTGCCAGCCCCTGCTCATAGGCGACTTCACACACGGCTGTCGCTATCTTGGCTGAAATTTCACGGATATGGCCGAGCGGCGGGTAGATGCTCCCCCTTTTGAAGTCATCTTCGGTGACCTCAGCCGCCAGCGTTTGGGCTGCCGCCAGAAACATCTCATCGGTGACATGTTTGGCTCGGCAGGCAATGACTCCCAATCCCACTCCGGGAAAGATATAAGCATTGTTCCCCTGACCGGGCTCATACGTTATTCCGTCGAGCGTAAAAGGTTCAAACGGGCTGCCGCTGGCAAAAATGGCGCGACCCTGAGTCCAGACATAGGCTTCTTTGGCCGTACATTCGGATCGCGGTGTTGGATTCGACAGGGCAAAGACAATGGGTCTTTCGTTACAGCGTGCCATTTCCTCCAGAATGGGCTGCGTAAATGTGCTCGGCTGCCCGGAAACACCTATGATGGCAGTGGGCTTCAGGGCTTTGACCGCATCCAGGAAATAGGGGTGGTCTTTAAATTCGTGCGCGTAGCGAAGCTTGTGTTCGGGCAGATTCTTGCGGCTTTTGACGACCAGTCCCTTGGAATCGGCAAACCAGCACCGTTGTCGGGCTTCGGCTTGTGACAATCCTTCGTTCATCATGGCGGATACGATCAAATCCCCAATGCCGGTCCCGGCTTCGCCCGCGCCCAGAAACAGTATCTTCTGATCGGTGATTTTTTGACCGATCATTCGCATCGCCGCATACAAACCTGCCAAAGCTACGCTGGCCGTTCCCTGCATATCGTCGTTAAATGCGCAGATTCGGTTCCGATACTTGTTCAACAGTCGAAATGCGTTGATATTTCCAAAATCTTCAAATTGTATCAAAGTGTTAGGAAAATTCTCCTGCACAGCCGTTATAAATTCTTCGATGAGGTCGTCGTATTCTGCGCCCCGGATTCGCTGATGACGCATACCGAAGTAGAGCGGGTCTTTTTGCAACTCGACATTGTTGGTGCCGACATCGATGGTCACCGGCAGACACCAGGAGGGATGGATCCCGGCACAGGCAGTATAGAGCGACAGCTTACCGACCGGAATGCCCATCCCGGCAACACCCAGATCGCCCAAGCCGAGAATGCGTTCACCGTCGGTGATCACAATAACCCGAACCTCTTTATTGGGCCAGTTCTGCAAGATTTCCGAAAACCGGCCCTTATTTTTATCGGAAACAAAAATGCCTTTCGGGCGGCGAAAAATATGGACAAACTCCTGACAAGCCAGGCCGACGGTAGGGGTATATATGATGGGCATCATCTCTGAGAGATGATCGGTCAGCACCCGGTAGAACAGGGTTTGGTTGCGATCCTGAAGCGCCACCAAAAAAATGTATTTCTCCAGGTCCGACGTTTTGCGGTTGTAATTTCCCATGACCCGCAGCACCTGCTCTTCCATGGTATTGATTCCCGGCGGCAAAAGCCCCCAGAGCCCTAATTTGTCACGTTCTTCTTCGATGAAGGCCGTTCCCTTGTTCAAGGCCGGATCATGGAGATAACTCATGCGGCTGTGAAGAGCGGGGAATCGCATTTTCGCGGAATTTTTATCTGGCATGGATGCTCACTCTTTCTTGTTTGTAAAAGCGTTGTGTCAACCCGGTGTCCGATGACGCAGCGTCCATTTTCGCTGAGGCTCCTTGCGCAAGCTTTTATTTTTGAATATATTAATCCCAAATTCAAACGCAATGAAACGGTTTAAATTTTTTTGGTAAACTTTTTTGAGATGTGAGCGTCTTAACCTTCAGAATCCGATTTGAATGCCGCCGATGCATCGGGCGAGGAGGATAAAATGAAAAAAATTGCCTGGATGGCTTTTATAACCATTGCGCTGTTTCTCGCCGCCCCCTTATCGAGTGACGCGGGCCGCTCTCACGGCTATGGTGGAAAAGGCTACAACTCCGGATATCATGGCCGAGCAAGGTATTCCGGGGGTTGGCGCGGCCATCGTGGCTATCGGGGACCGCGCGCCTATTGGGGCCCACGCGCCCGTTGGGGTCCACGCGCCCGTTGGGGCCCGCGTGCCTCTTGGAATCTCGGGTTCTATTGGGGAGGCCCGTTAGTCGTGGGACCGCCATGGTACCCGTACGGCTTTTACTCCCAGCCACCGGTTATCGTCCAGCAACAACCGCCGGTGGTTGTGCAGCCGGAGCAGCGTTCAGACGATTACTGGTATTACTGTCAGAATCCGCAGGGGTATTTCCCGTATGTGAAAAGCTGCCCGGGCGGTTGGATGAAGGTCGTTCCGCAGCCGACGCCGCCCAATCCATAAAGGAGAACTTGGCCAAATGAAGGGGATACGCTTTCTTGTGATGTTGGCGTCCGTTTTGGTTTTGGGTGCTTGTGTGACGATGCCGACAGGACCGAATGTCATGGTGCTGCCGTCGGCAGGAAAATCCTTCGAGGTGTTCCAGTCCGAGGACCTTGCCTGCAGGAATTGGGCGGCCCTTCAGACAGGCGCGACTCCGGCTGGCGTGGTCAACCAGAACCTCACCGGCGGGGCGGCGATAGGCGCCCTGATGGGGGCCGGACTGGGTGCGGCGATCGGTGCCGCCTCCGGCAACGCAGGGGCCGGTGCCGCGATTGGAGCCGGGTCGGGTCTCATCGGTGGCACCGCGGCAGCCTCCGGGCCGGCTTACACCGCCGGCTGGCAAGTCCAGCAGCGATATGACAATGCCTACCAGCAATGCATGTATGCAAAGGGGAATCAGATCCCGGGCGTCTTGCGTGCCTCGCGGCCGTCGGTTTCGATACCGCCGCCACCGCCACCAGGATACTCTTCGGGATCAGCCTACCCGCCGCCACCGCCATCGGGCACCTATTCGGGTTCAACCTACCCACCCCCTTCGGGTGTATATCCCCCTTCACCAGTTCTTCCCCAGTAAAGCAAGGAAATAAGCGGACAGATGTCTCCAGCGGATGCCCGTAGACGGGCCGTCGAAGAACTTCGTCGATTGCGCTACGGACCCGAATCGAAGGACTATTTCTGGATCAACGACATGCATCCGTATCTTATCATGCACCCGTATCGCCCGGATCTCGAAGGCAAAGACATATCGGACTTCTCCGACCCCAACGGCAAAAAGCTCTTTGTGGAATTCGTTAATACCGTTAAAAACGGCGGCACCGGGCTGGGGCTGGCAATCGCCGATCGAATCGTCGAAGATCACGGCGGCTTAATGCGCTTCACCTCCACGGTAAACCAGGGAACGACCGCCCGGGTCTGTCTTCCGATAACGGGTCCAATTTCAACCGATCAAAGAGAATCTTCATGAGCGTTAACCCCCATCCTTCGCATCCAATCCTCATCGTCGACGACGAAGCCGCCATCCTTCTGGCAATCGATACAGCGCTGCAGATGGCCGGCTTGAGCAACACGCTGACCTGTCAGGACAGCCGCCGGGTGATGGACTTGCTGGCCCGTCGCCCGGTAGAGGTCATGCTGCTGGATCTCACCATGCCCCACATCGACGGCCGGGAGCTGCTGAACCGGGTGACTCATGAATTCCCTGAAATACCGGTCATCATCGTGACCGGCGCAGTGGATGTGGAAACGGCTGTCTTATGCATGAAATCAGGCGCTTTTGACTATGTCATCAAACCGGTTGAAACAGACCGGCTGGTTTCGGGGGTCAACCGGGCCATATCGTTTAGAGAACTCAAGCGCGAAAATTTCGCTCTCAAGCAGCACATTCTTACCGACGCACTAGAAAAGCCGGAGGCCTTTACCAGCATCATTAAGACCAAAACCTTCTACAAGCTCTGGTTCATGTTTTTCGTGGGGTCCGGCGCCGGTTTGATCATTATCGGCAGCGTGGCCGGCAGATCTATCGGGAACTGAACGACGCCTGCGGCATGGCCGAGACCCAGGGCCATCTGGGCATCGTCTATTCCGTACAGGATCGAACGGATCAGGCCGAGGCCGCGCTGATATCGGCGTTGCAGATCAACACCGCCCTCAACCGAAAAACCCACCAGGCCGACAATTACGGCAACCTGGCCAACCTCTACTGGTCTCAGGGACTCCTGTCGGAAGCCGGTTCCTGCTGCGATAAGGCCCTTTCCCTATTCAGGGAAATCGGCAATCGCTCCAAGACCTGCAAGGTGCTGGAATTGCACGACAGCTTAAAAAAGACCCAGCCATAATCGATGGTTGACGCCCTGTTAATTATCGGGAAAGCGCAGGCCGCAGAGCTGACGGATTTCATTGCGGTCGAACGTATAGAGAGTGTTGCAGTTGTGGCAGCGCGATTCAAAGGGAAAAGGCCCGGTTGCAAGAATATCCCTTAGGTCGTCGAGCGGCAGCATGATCAATATGTTGCGGAGCTTCTCCTTGTTGCAGTGGCACATGAATTCGATGCGGCGTTCGGCGAAAATCCGGGGCGAATGTGATTTAAATTCTTCTCGAATCAACCGCTCAGGATTTTTGTCGCCCTCGAAGGCCTTCCCCAGAGAAGGGAATCGGCTGACCCGCTTTTCCAGATCCACCACCACAGCCTCATCGGCGCCGGGCATGGCCTGCAGGAAAAGGCCGCCGGCCCCGACGACCTCGCCGTTGCGATCGAACCGGATGCTCAAATTAAAGGCCGTGGGGATCTGCTCGGAGAAAAGGCAGTAGTGGGCCAAATCCTGGGCGATATTGCCGTATTGAAGAGCCACCTTGCCGGTAAAGGGTTGTTTGGCATCCTCCAGATAGCGCGTGACGGAAAGGAGGCCGGGGCCGAAAAATGGCGACAAGTCGAAACTGTCCGGTGGTTTTTCGATCGGGATCGGTACATTTTTCAGGTAGCCGCGCACTTCTCCGAAGGCATTGGCATCGACGGTAAGACCCCTGATCGGCCCGCTGCAGTCGATTTGCAGACTGAGCCGGTCGCCACCTTTCAAGTTAGCCGACATCAGAACAGCCCCGAGGTAAGCCCGGCCGAGAGCGAGGGTCTCGAGGATCCCGATTTCATGGTTGGCCCTCATTTCATTGATCATGAGGGTGCCGTTGACCAGAACACCGCGCACCGTGCCGCCGGCCAGCGTAAAGTTATACAGCCGGTCCCTGAAGCCGGCGATGAGCCGCGCCTTTAAATCGTCGCCGTATATTTGCTTTTTAATCATCGTAGAAAAGGGCCATTTATGGACTGAAACATGTCATCTCGTTCTTTTCAGTAACCGAGGTCTTTGATGCGATCGTTTTGCCGGTCAATCCGATTTTTCCAATCGGGATCCCGCCCCAGATGCATGTCGGCCAACCGGTTGAATTCACGGGCTTGGTGGGCATTTTGCTTCACCAGCCAGGCTTCCGCCAGATAATAGTAATTTTGACCACTGTTCGAATCCAGCGCAACCGATCGTTCCAGGACCCGAATCGCTGCATCGGGGGCCCCCTGCGCCAGAAACTGCCGGCCTTGTTCGACCAATGCCTCGGCCGCCAGGACCTGCGCGTTTTCGGGCTTTGGGGTCTGTGGCACCGATGGTTTTCCGGCCGGAAGAGGCGCCGGCGGGGTCTGTTTATCGTAGACGCCAACTTTGGTTTTCGGCATGCAGCCGAACAGAAGCAGGCCGCAGAACAAGCCGAGGATAAAGCGCTGAAGCTTAATGGCTGCCGTTGAGGAAGTCTTTGATGCCATCGATCAGATCCTTTATTGGATTTCGGGCCGGGTGAAGCGGGCACGGTTGATCGGGGACGTTGTCCTCGAGAAAGATTTCCTCCATCGGTACCGGACATGTGCGGCCGGCCGACAGCAATCCGGATTCGCTGCACACGGTTCGTGTGACCACCCCGGCCGGCATCTTGAAATCGGCGCCGGAGATGTATTGAGGAATCGCCTTCATCAGCTCCGCCCATATCGGTAGGGCGGCCTTGGCCCCGGAGGCCTTGACCGGGTCTCCGTTGTCGAATCCAACCCACACCAGAGCCAGGATATCCGGCGTATAGCCGACAAACCAGGCATCCCTGAAGTTGTTGGTGGTGCCGGTCTTGCCGGCGACCGGACCCGGCAAGTTCCAACCGGAAAGGGCTCGGGCGGTTCCTTCACTCACCACACCTTTGAGCATGTCCGTCATGATATAGGCTTCGGCCGGGCTGATCAAGCGTTCGATATTCAGGTGAGCCTGGCTCAAAAGCCCCCCGTGGTCATTGGTCACATCTTTGATTGACAACGGGTGGGGCAGAATACCGCCTCCTGCAAAGACGCAGTAAGCTCGCGCCAGTTCGAGCGGCACGACTTCAAAAGCCCCGAGAGCCAGGGACGGATAGGGCTTGATCGGTGTCGAAAACTGAAATGGCATCGTTTTTTCCACCACCTGCTCCAAACCCGACTTCATGGCCAGGTCGACGGTGGCGCGGTTGTTCGACGCCACCAGCGCCGATCGCATGCTCATCCTCATGCTGGTATCGACATCCCGCGCGGCGTTCTCAGGCGTCCATGGTTTGCCGTCTATCATATATGTCCTGGGTTCGTTTGATAGCCTGGAGGCCAGGGTCAGCTGGTCCAGCGCCGCCAGGTAGATGAACGGTTTGAAGGCACTGCCGGGTTGCCGCCGGCTCTGAATTACCCGATTGTACTGGCTGGATGAATAGTCGCGGCCTCCCACCATGGCCAGAATGAAGCCGGTCTTGGGCTGCATGACGATCACGGCCCCTTGTAGCTTCTGAACCGGGTCCGTTCGCTTCAGCGTCGTGATCGATCTCTCCAGCTGCATCAGCCCCCGATTGAGGGCCTGCTCGGCAGCACCCTGAACCCGGGTGTCCAGGGTGGTGTAGATCGAAAGCCCCAGACGGGTGAGATCGTCCGGCGAATAGAGAGACTCGAGCTGATGGGACAGGTAGTCCATGAAGTAGGGCGCCTTTTTAACCACGACATTTTCTCCGACGGTCTCGATCGGCTGCGCCAGAGCGGACTGAAGTTCGGAGTCGGAGATCCAGTTTTTGGCAGACATCGCCCTTAAGACCGTATCGCGTCGCTGCCGGCAGCGCTCTTTGTCGATATAAGGCGAGTAGCGTCCTGGGGCGCGAATGAGTCCGGCGATGGTCGCCGCCTCAGCCGGGGATATGTCTTTGACCGGCTTCGCGAAATAAAAAAGGCAGGCCTCGCCGACGCCGTTAATCGCCACCGTATCGCTTTGCCCAAGGTAGATATCGTTCAAGTAGATTTCTAGGATTTCTTCTTTTTGGTACTTTAACTCGATGATCACCGACATGATCAGCTCATTGAGTTTCCTGACAATCGTGCGTTCCGGGGTCAGAAAAAAGTTTTTGGCCAGCTGCTGGGTGATGGTCGATCCCCCCTGACGAATTCGGCCGGCCCGCAAATTGATATAGAAGGCCCGCAGGATACCGACCGGATCGAAGCCGTGGTGTTCGTAAAACCGGCTGTCCTCGGCGGCCATAACTGCTCGGACAAGTTTGGGGGGCACTTGGCGGATCGAGACCAGCTGTCTGCGCTCCCTTTCCGGACCGTAAAATTGACCGATCTCTTCCGGCTCCAACTCCATGATTGGCAACCGATCGCCCGTGTCGATCCGCTCGATCGATATGATGCGTCCCCCATCGAAGCGGAGCCTGACGGGATTACCCGGTCGGTGCTGAGACGGAGTCTTGAAATCGTTGAGGTACACCTCAACGGACCCCTTTGTCATGCGCATCTCGCCCTGGTTGTTCGGCCGACCGGTAACAGTTCGATATCCCAAACTTTTAAGTTTCTCTGCCAGGTTTTTCTGATCGAACCCCTGACCGGGATACAGCAAGGTGGTATCGGAATAAACCGTGGACGGCACGCGCCAGAGTCGGGCCGAAAAACGCTTTTCAATTCGCCCCGACAGATACCAACCGTATAATGTCACGGCGGCTGAAACCAGAACCAGCAGAATCATTAACCATTTGATCGATTTCTTCAGCATACATTTTTCTAAATTAGTGAATTGAGCTGTTTGGGGAGGGACTGGATCAGGACAGAATCAGATTTTCGCCTTACGGGAAGTGATTCTCAGCGCCCTCTTCCGCTCGACTTTTCTCGTTATAAGTCCCCAGCCAGCGCCTCCAGAGCGTGACGCCGATAGTCGTTAAAATGTTCAAAAATGCAAATGCGGTCGTAATCATCCATTATGGCCTGCATGGTGCGGCTGCCGAGGCGGTTTGCAAGGATCTGCCTCACCTTTATGAGTGTCTCGAGATCGATTGCTTGTTTGACAAAGTCGAAGACTCCCGGCGACAGCATAAACCCGGTCTTGTGCCGCAACAACAGCGTCCGGTAAGCAGTGGCGGTTCTGTTATACAACATCTTTGTGTTGAAGGCCATCCGTCGTTTTCGGATATCCGTCAGGGCATTTCTTTCGTACAACCTCCCCCTACCCGTATCGAAAACCACCGTGTTCATCGTAAAATCAAGCGCATTCAGCAAATTATCGAGATGAGGTTTCAGGCCGTACTTTTTGATGATCGTAAAATCCCGCAGCAGGCAGATGTCTACGCTGTAAATCGACCCCGCCGGTTTCCAGCGAACCCCCCCGAGGTCGTTTCTGAAGCAACGTCCCGCCGGCAAGAGTTCCGTCAAGAGTATGTCGCCGGCCACGTTGTCGACAAAAAGATCGATGTCTTCTATGGGCGGTCTATATCCGTGGAAGAATTCTGTAATCAAGTTACGAATCGCTCCACCGACTAGATATATGACGGTTCCTTCCGGGAGCACAGCCTTGAGATGTGTCAACGCCGTTCGAACAGGAACCTGACAGATGAAATCTTCGATTTTGGCTTCTATGGCACTTAAGTCCGTCACTCTGAGCTTTCTCACCGGTAAGCGCCGGTTTCGGGCAACCGCCGCCGGCTGTTTTTAGCGGGAGGTTTTTGCAGGCATACTACCGTGCCGGGAGCTCAATTGACAAATAAAAAGCGGCCGGAATCAAAGGTCGAGCAGAGGTCTTCGCAAATACAGAAAATAATAGTGTCAATCGATCTGTGGATAAGAGGGCTTAACGCGGTGCGGATATCAGGTAGGGTTCGGAAATGCCGGTGTTTTTAAGAGTGAAGCGCTGGCCATTTTTGCAGAGGATTTACGAATCCGGCTCTTCACAATCGAATGTCGTATCCGGTTCTTCACTGCTCTCGTCGAAATCACCCCAGGGGATTGATTTTTTGAATTCCTCATCGATCATGTCTTCCCAATTGTAGCCGGGTCGGTACTCTTCATGCATAATGCCGTGTCTTTCTATTCATTAAATCTGCCGCTCCGGTGTCGAGGCGTAAAGCTTAAATACATAACTCCCCGGGTGACGCACCGCAGGGAGTTATGAGTGGATATAAAGGATGTTTCAGCAGCCCGGTTCGAATTGCGCTTCCGTTATTAACGTTAACGATCTGACAATTAATTCAGGCTTAGGGTTCGTCTCAGTTTCAGAGGGTTGAAAGTGTTGTTCAGATTACCGTTCCAACTCGTTCCGTTTTGGGATTAAATGGTTAGTTACAAAATCAACTCATTTCTCAAGATCGGCTCTGAAACATCCTTTATACGCTTGGTTGAGGTGTCATCCGAATAAACCATCTTGAATACCACCTTTTACGCTTCGGTTTTTGGTACTTCCGGTCAACTTTCAGCATCAACAGGCGTTCGAGAAGAAGTGTTCTTAAAACCAGGTTCCGTAGCGGATGAAGTGTCTGGGAGATCCGCTGGCCGGAGTACCGGTACCTTTAGATACAATTAATATGCCAACCAATTCAATTTTATATTTTAGTGAAATTTTTAGTAGTTACAATCACATAACTGTCCAGCAGACGCGCTTGATTGACAAAATTAAGCCAAATAATTGACAAAAAGTGTCATTCGGAAGATGACATCAGTGAGTGCATCCTGGAACCTGGAAGGGGACTATTTAGCGACCACAATCAGGACAGAATTCTGCACACGCTGGGCAATGCTTTCCATATCTCCGGGATCACTCGGCAGGGAATTAATATCGGTGCCGTGGGCCGGCAAGTGCTGAAAAAGTTCCTTCAGGCATTCGATCTTGATCGCGCAACTGATGTTCGGCAGTTGTGATATCGCACCGCTGGCTTCGTCGCGGATACCGACCATTGACGCGACGATGCCCACGACCTCGCCATTCAGGTTAAAAATGGGTCCGCCGCTGTTACCGGGCTGAATCGGAACCGTCGTCTGGTAGCTGCAGGGATCGTCCCGCAGACCTTGCAAGCCGCTGATGACACCGTTGGAAAGCTTCGGCGTCTTGCCCATCACATCGATTCGCGGAAAACCGATGGTGAAGACACTGCTGCCGAGACGGGTTCGAGCCTCGGCGAGGGGCAGCGCTGCGGGCAGTTTCTGAGGCTCGTCGACCTGCAGGAATACAAGGTCGTTGACGTCATCGCGCAGCACCGGCCAAGCAGCGAACTTTGCTCCGGTCTGGTCCAGCAGCGCTATTTTTCGACTTCCGGCCACGACGTGGCTGTTGGTGACGACAAATCCGGAGGCCAGCGGCCAGGCTGTTCCAAGGGACGCACCCTGAAAGAATGCGTCGGACACCGTGTTG
>JBDNAO010000431.1:0-3502 GCA_039768375.1 Desulfobacterales bacterium
CGACAAGTTCGAGGCCGATCTTCAGCATGAAAGCGTCGATGTCAGAAAAGAATATGAAGCCAAGCGCGAGGAGTACCGCAAGTATCGAAAAGAGTTGCAAGAAAAGATCGTCGATCTTGATGTTGCCAGTGATAACGCCTGGGAGGATTTGAAAAACGGGGCGGAAAATTCATGGAAAGCGCTGAGTCAGGCATTCGACAAGGCCGCTTCGCATTTTAAGAAGTAGATATCAGGATAAAGATGGTTCAGTTATATAAAGTTCTGGGTTCAGAGGTTCGAGGAATAACCAAATCGATTTTGATCCATCGACCTTGAGCCCAGAACACTGAACCTGGAACCGATCCTTTTCCTGACACCCTTGAACCTTGTTTCCATCCGTCATTTTGAGGAGCGCAACAATGAATACGACAATCAACCCCAAAGAGAGATTTCGAAAAGGATTCGTGCTGGTGATGACGCTCGCCTATGCGATCGTGTTTCTCGCGATCATCGACGGCTTTATCGAGGCGCTGCTTCTGGCCGCGGTGTTCAGCGGTATCGTTTACCCGGTTTACTGCTGGCTGCAACGGAAGTTGGGGGGGCGCAATACCATGGCCTCACTGATGACCCTGGTGATCTCGTTGGTTGCGATCCTCGTGCCCTTGATGTTCCTGCTCGGCCTCGTCGCCGAACAGGCCATCGAAGTGGTTGACGCGGTCAAACCGCTGATCGAGCAAAGCCTTGACGATCCGGCCTTAAATGAACGTGAACTGCCGAGTTGGATCCCGTTTGCAGACAAACTCCAGCCTTACCGCGAGGACATCACGGCCAAGCTTGCCGAGCTGGCCGGCAAGACCGGCGTATACCTGGCGGCGAGCCTGGCCAGGCTCTCGCAGGGCACGTTCGCTTTCTTTTTGAACCTGTTCGTTATGCTTTACGCCATGTTTTTTTTTCTAATCCACGGTCCGTCGTTGATCCGACAGATCTTGGCCTATGTGCCGTTGTCGCACGATGACAATGAGAAAATGATCGAGGTCGGCCTGTCGGTCAGCCGCGCGACGATAAAAGGTACGTTGATCATCGGCATAATCCAGGGAGCGGTCGGCGGATTGGGCTTCGCCGTGGCTGGAATCGAAGCTGCCGTGTTCTGGGGTGCGGTCATGGCCGTGTTATCGATTCTCCCCGGTATCGGGGCCACATTGGTCTGGGCCCCTGCCGTGGTTTACTTGCTGATGTCCGGTAAGACGCTCACCGGTCTCGGTTTACTGGTGTGGTCAGCCGGGGTCGTGGGGACCATTGACAACTTCCTCAGACCCATACTCGTTGGTCGGGATACACAAATGCCGGACCTGCTGATCCTGCTCAGCACGCTCGGCGGTCTGGCGCTTTTTGGTGCATCCGGCCTGGTTCTCGGACCGATCGTCGCCGCGCTTTTTATGACTGTTTTAGCCATCTACAGTCGCGTGTTTGCCGATTGGCTGAACCCGGACGACCAGCAGGTTGAAGCACCTCCCTCTAATTAACAAGCAGGGATAAATCAACAGACGATGATAAAAGGAGTAGGATCCGATGACCCATTCAAAGCGTGATGTTGAAGAGCTTAAGCGCATGCAAAGCGATGCAGCCAAACTGAGGGCCGAGCGCAAACGGCGTCCCGCGGCCGAAGAACCTGGCGCTGAGCCCCTATCAGGATCAGAGGAAAATCAAAACACTACTGAGACGCAGGCAGAACAGGAATCGGCCGGTGAAGCGAAAGTGCTCGAATCGGAAACGGACGTTCAGCATTTCGCCGACCAATTGGCAAGTGCCGTGAAACAGCTTGAAGATACGACGCGGGAGCATCCGGCGCTGGCCTTGCTGGCCGCATTCACCACCGGCGTTGTCGTTGGCCATCTGTTTTCGCGAAGATAAGGAGGTGTGATGGAACATCTAATACGAAGCCTCAGGGTTCTCTGGCGCTCGGAGCGTATCCTGGCTGAATACCAGCTCAAGCAGGGAACACAGCGGATCCAGTTAAACGCGCTGGCAGGGCTCGTGGCCATATTCGGCCTGGTCATGCTCAGCATTGCCGCGTTCTTTGCACTGGTCCCTTATTGGGGCAATGCGCTGGCGGCGTTGACGGTCTCTGGCGCCGATTTTCTGCTGGCCGTGGTGTTGATCGTTTATGCCCGGTCACTGCGACCCACCCCGGAGGTCGAGATGGTCCGGGAAGTGCGCAACATGGCCCTTAGCGATATTGAAGAGGAAATCGCCCTGGTCGATGCGGAATTGGTTTCCTTGAAGGACGGCATTTACAAGTTCATGAGCCACCCGGTTGAATCGCTGATTCCCGGCGCGATCGGCCCGCTTCTGAACGCTGTCGTCAAAGGTATCGGATCGGCGAAAAAATAGAAACAACCTCAATATTGTTTTGGGGCCCGAATCCTCTGGGTGAGGCGGCTTATCGTCGCATGGATGATCGGTGGAATGACTTTAAAAAGAAAGACGTTGGTTTTCTATAGGGAGGTTCTGAGGGATTCCATCGCCAAGTTTTTTGGTGAGGATATGCCGGCGCATGCGGCGGCGCTCTCTTATTACATGGTCTTTTCTCTGCCGTCCATGCTGTTCATTGTTTTCTGGACCACGACAAAATTCTACAAGGAGGATGCCGTTCGCGACGCGATCTCCTCGCAGATCGGCAGTCTGGTGGGTGAGGAAGGGGCTCGGCAGATAATGGCCACTCTCGGAAAGTTAAACTTCCAGGAACCCTCTTCTTGGGTCACTGCCGTGGGATTAGGGATGTTACTCTTTTTTGCCACCACCGTATTCGATGCCATGCGAACGGCATTGAACCGACTCAGACAGGTGAAAACGGCCGGCTCTTTCGGCATCGATATCTGGAAGTTGGTGCGTATTCGGTTCATCGCCTTCGCCATGCTGGCCAGTATCTCCTTTATCTTGCTGGTGTCGCTGGTAATGAACGCCATCATTACCGAGATCGGCAGGCGATTATCCCAGTGGATCGGAAAGCTGGCGGTGTATCTTATGGTCTTCGACACCATGCTTTTAGATCTGGGTGCCACCACTGTGCTGTTTGCCATGTATTTCCGGTATCTACCTGATGATAAAATCAAATGGCAAGATACCTGGTTTGGTGCGCTGCTGACGGCGGTCGTTTTTACCGGCGGTAAATACCTTATCGCCATTTTCATTGGTAACAGCGAGGTGGCTGACCTCTATGATGCTGCCGGCAGTATCCTTGTGCTGATGCTCTGGGTCTACTATGCGTCGGCCATTTTTCTTTTCGGGGCGACTTTCACCTTTACGCGCGCCCAGCTGATGAGCAATGGCCAAGAGATGGGTGAGGATGACGCCGGAATCACATTGTGAGATTGATTCATCTTCACCGAGGCGGACAAATAGATGCCCGCATGAGGCGAGTTGGATGTAAATTCTTACTAATTAGATGAGAACTGCCAGGACATCGATAACCCAAAACTGCCAGGACATCGATAACCTTAACAGTCATTTGTGCCATGACATC
>JBDNAO010000063.1:0-3260 GCA_039768375.1 Desulfobacterales bacterium
CTCGATTTCGACTCCCCGATAAATCCGCCGTCGGGTATTCCCGGGTTGGCGGCGGTAAAGAGCGTCAGGGAGCGGTGTTTGATCCCCAGCCGCAGGACGTAGACAGCGATCGGAAGGTAGAAGACAGTCGGCGGCCAGAATTCCCAACGCGTTTTGCGGCGCCAGCTCGAGAGAAGCAAACGGCGGCCGCGAGAGGCGAATACGGGGACTACCGTCTTCAGGATTAGCCACAGCAGCAGGACGGTTGCCAGCAGGACCCATATGCCATATTGTTTGAACAGATCGAAATAGGCGAACATTTGATGGCCCACCAGGGCCGATACGCCGACCAGGATGGGTGTCCACAGAGCGGCGGCGAGGCCGAGATACAGCGTGAAACGCAGGAAGTCGGCTCCCAGCATACCGGCACTGAAATAGGTCGGTAGTCGACTGCCGGGCAGAAAGCGGCTGGTCAGGACGATGACCGCCCCCTTGGTGGCAAACCAGCGTGAAGCGCGAGCGACATCGTCGCTTTTGATCACCCATTTGAGGGGCGGGCTGCGAAGAGCCGGTTGGCCGATGAAACGGCCGGCCAGATAAAGCAGGATGTCACCCACGAAGATGCCGGTAAATGATGCCGCCACGGCCGGCGTCAGGCCGATGGCACCTCCGGCGGCCATCAGTCCGGCACCGATGCAGGCCAAATCTTCGCTGACAAGGGTTGCCAGGGCGATCAGGATCATGGTCATTAACAATCCGCCGGTACCCTCTATCCGCTTACCGAAAAAGAGGGCGGATGTCCGTCCTATGGGAGATGCATCGGATAGGGGGTGAGTGAGCGCCGGTCGGGGCGGCGTATCGGGCAATCCAGCGCATGAGAATCGCGAGGAACCACCATGGACAAAAACTCCGGCACTACGCTGGTCCGCCCGTGATACATGGGCAGCCATCAGGAGTATGATCCACATCAATACGACAGGTCCTCCGATGCGATGTATCTGCTTTTTGCCGGCTATCATGGTGTAGACCTAAGTGTTTTAGCTCGTTTCCGTCCATAAATGGCCCTTTTCCGCAATTTCGGCGTCAATCACGCCTTGAGCGTGACAGGTCTGGAATCGCTTGTGCGGCATACATGAGTATGTCTCGGCGCAATGCCGCTGATTTCCTTGAACTTGCGAAAAATTGCACATTTCTGGATCGGAAACTTATCAGTGCTCTTAATGAAACCGTGGATGGGCACTAGCTCGTTACTTCTGCGCAAGAAGCAAAGATATGGTGTTAAAGTGTAACCACTTTGTTTATCGGGAATAGGGTGTCAGGTATCAGCAACCCTCAAATCTTGAAACCCGAAACCTGAAACCTTGTATGAAACTTAAAAGTTTCCTCTTCGATCAAACTGGATGCTTGCGGCCAGAGTCGGTGCTGAACATTGATTTGGTTGCGGCCGAAGGCATGCATTGGGATAAGTGGGCGAAATAAATAGATCATAATTATTAATGAGCAATTTTTTCGTCGGGCAAGGTCGCATCCTGACATGACGGGACTCGACGGGAAATGGGCCATTAATAAACGGTCACTAGCCGTTTTCTCACATTATCCTGCCGTTTTGTTAACCAAAACAGCACAAAATAACTTTACCTGACCGGATTGATTAGGTTACAGCATTAACCGGGCCATGAAATTACATACCGTTCAATAGCCGTTGAAACGCCACCCACTGCTTCTTCATAAGCACTGAAAGGAATGCAGCGCCATGAATGCAGGTCGTGCCGATCATCGTGATAACCGTCATTTTCCGGCGCAATCGCCGAAACTGATCGATCTGACGGCCGGATTCAATTCGGGGGTCATGCGCCGGACGATGGCATTGATTCAGCCGGCCATCGAAACGCTGCTGCACCTCGACCGTGTGAACCGGTGCTATGCCGAATATCATAAAACCTTGGATGTGTGCAAAGGTCCACAGGAAATTTTTCAATGTGCCTTGACATCGATGGGGGTCGGCTACGACCTCAGCCCGGAGGATCTGCACAACATCCCGACGCGGGGGCCGCTGGTGGTGGTGGCCAATCATCCGTTCGGCGGAGTTGAAGGCGTTATCCTCGGAGCGGTGCTGCTGCAGGTGCGATCCGATCTCCGGATTCTGGCAAACTACCTTCTCAAACGCGTGGACGGCATCGGAGACACCATTATACCGGTCGACCCTTTCGACGGCCCCGGATCGGCGAAGGAGAACCTGAAAGGCTTGAAAACCGCACTGGCGTGGTTGAAAGCCGGCGGTGTCCTGGCGACATTTCCGGCCGGCGAGGTCGCCAGTTTCCGATGGAAAACAGGTCGGGTGTCCGATCCGGTTTGGAGCCCGCATGTGGCGGCCGTCGCTCGGCGCACCCGCGCGGCCGTGCTGCCGGTATTTTTTCCGGGACGCAACAGCCTGCTCTTCCAGCTTCTGGGAGTGTTGCATCCCCGACTTCGCACGGCCATGCTGCCACGTGAACTGATGAACAAGGCCGGCCGTCGTGTCCGGCTTTTTGTCGGCAAAGCCATTCCCTGGCAGGTTTTGAACAGATACGAAACCGATGCGGAATTGACAGAGTATCTGAGGCTGAGGACCCATTTCCTCAAAAATCGGGGGGTCGATAAAAACCGGAACCGACTGCGCCTCGTGGCATTAAAAACCGCCTCGATGCAGCCGCAACCGATCATGGCACCGGTGGCAGCGGCAGCGCTGCATGCCGATCTGGCGGGATTGCCGCAAGCGCAGCAACTGATTTCCAGTGGTGATTATGCGGTTTACATGGCCCGGGCTGCGCAAATTCCGAACATATTGAATGAGATCGGCCGCCTGCGGGAAATCACGTTTCGCGACGCACGCGAGGGTACGGGGAAAACCGTCGATCTGGATCGCTTCGATGCCTATTACCGGCACTTGTTTCTTTGGAACCATGCCTCCGGTGAACTGGTCGGCGCCTACCGGTTGGGATTGTCCGACGTCATACTAAGGGTCTACGGGGTTCAGGGTCTGTATACCAACCAGCTCTTCCGGTACAAACCGGCCCTGCTCGAGCAACTGAACCGTTCTATCGAATTCGGGCGCTCTTTCATCCGCCTCGAATACCAGAAGAAGTTCAACAGCCTCATGCTGCTCTGGAAAGGGATCGGCACCTTCATCGCACACAATCCCCAATACAAGATCCTGTTCGGTCCCGTTAGCATCAGCAGGGATTATCACACCGTGTCCCGCAACCTGATCGTCCGTTTCCTGCAAGCCAAGCGCTTCGACA
>JBDNAO010000432.1:0-9012 GCA_039768375.1 Desulfobacterales bacterium
AATGATTTCGGGGAGCCGGTGGAAAATCTGGAGTCTCCCTGGGGTAGTGCCCAGGTCGTCATGATTTACGACAGCGCGCGCACACCGACACCACCGGTCTCGATGGGGACGCTGCTCGAATGGGTCCGCAGCCACCCGGGACGGTTCACCTATCCGGCGCCGCCTGATTTTACCGGATCGGTGTTCGTGCGCCAGGTTTTTTACCATGTTTCCGGAGGTGCGGCCATCTGGCAGAAACCGTTTGATGAAAAGCGCTTCAACTTGGCGTCGGAAGAGACCTATCGGACCCTCAGGGAATTGGCCCCTTCCCTGTGGCGCGACGGCAAAACTTATCCGGAGAATCCCGAGCGCCTGTCACAGCTCTTGGCCGACAAAGAGGTGGACTTTGCCATAAGCTATCATCCGGCCGAGGCCTCGAAAAAGATTCTCGACGGATTGTATCCGTCGACGGTGCGCACGTTTGTCTTCGAGGAAGGGACCATCGGCAACACCCATTTTGTTGCAATTCCGTTCAACGCCGCCCACAAGGTAGGGGCGATGGTGGTGGCCGATTTTCTTCTGTCTCCCGAGGCGCAGCTCAAGAAGGCCGATCCCGATGTGTGGGGCGATTTCCCCGCCATCGACGTCAAACGGCTGGATTCGCAGTGGCGGGCCCGGTTTGCCGAATTACCACGCGGCGCCGCCACTCTGCCGGACGAGGTGTTGCAGAGCCACCGGCTGCCGGAACCGCCCTCTGACATACTGATCCGCCTGGAAAAGGGCTGGGAAGAACACGTGCTGAAGAAAAGATGATCACGCGAGATCCGGCAACCGATTCAAATGCCCGCACGCGCAGTGGTCCGGGACCGTGCACGTTGACGCTGTTGTTGACGCCGGCTTTGGGGCTGGTGGTGGTCCTGTTCGGCGGGGGACTCGTGCTCGGGTTTCTGCAAAGCCTCGGCCATCTCCCGGCTGCCGGAATGAAGACTTATACTCTGCAGCACTTCCAGAACATCCTGACCGATCCGGATTTCCTGAAGAGCTTAGGGTTGACCCTTTACATCTCCGCGGTGTCGACGGCTGTCGCCGGTGCCCTCAGCATTTCGGCGGCCCTTTTTTTGATTGGATTTCAAGGACCCCGCCGACTGGTCGATTTCATTTTCGAGATTCCGCTCGCGGTTCCGCACCTGGTTATCGCAACGGCGGTCGTGTTCTTGCTGGCTCCCAGCGGCATGATCTCACGGATGCTTCAGACCACCGGGTTGATCGACGGCGCATCGCGGTTTCCGCTGCTGATCAACGACCCCTGGTGTATCGGCATCATCGTCACCTATGTCTGGAAGGAGGTCCCGTTCATCACCCTGATGGTCATGGCGGTGTTGAAGAACACCGGTGCAGAACTTCTGGAGACGGCCCGCACGTTGAATGCCAATCGCTGGCAATGTTTTCGTTACGTCGTGCTGCCTACCATCTTCCCCAGCTTGGGCGCGGCCTGTCTGATCGTTTTTGCTTACACTTTCGGAGCGTTCGAGGTACCCTATCTTCTGGGGCAGACCTACCCCATGACCCTGCCGGTTTGGGCTTACAGAAACTACAGCGACATCGACCTGATGGCCCGGCCTGAAGGGATCGCCACCGGACTCGTCATCGCAGGCGTGATTATCGCCGCCATCGTGCTCTCCCAGGCGCTGACCCGCATGGCCCGGCGCAGAGGCGCCATCATATGAAACCTCTGAATCGCACGATTGTCGGCGGACTGATTTTCTTGGCCGTCGGGCTGCCGTTCCTCCAACTCGTGATCTGGTCCTTCAGCAACCGTTGGTTCTATCCCGCACTGCTGCCCCAGCAGTGGGGATGGCGGGCCTGGCAGTACATCTTCGATACGGCCGGTGCCCAGATTGTCGGAGCCATAGGCCAGAGCCTGGCGGTTGCGACGGTGACAGCGGTCATCGCGCTGTTGATCGGACTGCCGGCCGGCCGGGCGCTCGGTCTCTATGCCTTTAAGGGTAAGGACGTCATCTCGGTCATTCTTATCCTGCCGGTTATCGTGCCGCCGCTGTGCGTCTCGATGGGGCTTCATCACTGGTTCATCCGGCTGGGACTGGCGGAATCCTTTTCCGGTGTGGTGCTGGTTCACCTGACCTTTTGTCTGCCTTACACCGTCTTTGTCTTGTGGGGGGTTTTTTCGAATTATAACCCGGAATTCGAAGACCAGGCGCGATCCCTGGGAGCCTCCACCACCGGTATCGTCCTGCGGGTGATGCTGCCGATGACGCTGCCGGGGCTGGTGGTGGCGGCCTTGTTTTCATTTCTGCTCTCTTGGAGCCAGTATCTGGCGACGCTGATCATCGGCGGTGGAAAGATCACCACCCTGCCGATTATTCTTTTTGCGTTGATGACCAGCGGAGACCGTCCGGTCGCGGCCGCGGTCAGCCTCGTTTTCGTGGCACCGGCTTTCTTGGCGCTCCTGTTCAGCGCCCGTTATATGGGCCGGCAAAGCATGGTGGGAATCTGGTAATGGGTGATCTGGTTCTCGAAAAACTGTCGATTCGATATGGCCGCCGACCGGTAATCGTCGACTTCAGCCTGAGGGTGGCCGACGGTGAGATGGTGTCGATTCTCGGTCCCAGTGGCGCGGGCAAGACGACGATCCTGAAGGCCGTGGCCGGCTTGATCGAACCTGTCAGCGGTGATATCCGGCTCGATGGAAAATCCCTGGCGGGCGTTCCGCCGGAAAAGCGAAACACAATTATGGTTTTTCAGAAACCTCTGCTCTTTCCCTTTATGAACGTGGAACAGAACATCGCTTTCGGGTTGAGGATGAAGGGGATCGCGCAGCGGGAGGTGCGCAGGGCTGTGCAGGATATCCTGGCCCTCACGCACTTGGGCGGTCTCGATAAAAGAAAGGTCCATGAACTCTCCGGCGGACAGCAGCAGCGGGTCAGTCTTGCCCGGGCGCTGGTGTTGAAACCCGCTGTGCTGCTGTTGGACGAACCCCTGAGCAACCTGGATGCCAACTTGCGCCAACAGATGCGGGAGCTGATTCAAGAAATTCAGGAAAAGACGCAAGTGACGACCCTCTTCGTGACCCATGACCAATCCGAAGCTCTGATCATGTCCCATCGCGTTACCCTGCTTTTGGACGGCAGACTACGTCAGGTCGGCAAACCGCAGGACCTTTACCACCGCCCCGCTGACCCTGATGTCGCCCGGTTCTTCGGCGGCACCAACTTTTTCGAGGGGCGATTCAAGGACGGATTTCTGCACACCGGTTTCGGTGTTTTCGAATTGCCGGCGGTCAACGGCAACGGACTCCCGCTGACCGCAACGATCCGTCCGGAAGATATTCTTATATCGGCAACCGGCGACTTCGAACTGGAAGGGCAGGTGGAACGTTCCCACTTCGAGGGCATGGCCACCCGGCTCCGGGTGAATTGCCGCGGTGGACACCTGGTGGTATTGACCGGCAGGGAGGAGTTCTTCCCCGGTCAAACGGTCCGTTTGCGTCTGCCGGCCGAAAGGATTCGGGTGTTTCCGCCGGGGACGGTTGAGACGGTTTAGCCCGTTTGCCTGTTAGATTCGTTAACCGGCTCAACGGACTCAATGTGCTGACCATGAGCTTGATGACAGACTATCTGCCCCGGGTGCAATCCTATCTCGACAGCCGGGACTGGCGTGACGTGCCGGTCATGAACGGGCATCGTTTTACGGTCGCCCCGCTCGCCCAGGGAGAATACAACCTGAACTACCTGATTTCCTCGGAAACGAACGGCCTTAAGCTGGTGTTCCGGGTCAACATCGGCACTCAGATCGGGCGGTCGGATCAGGTTACATACGAATACCGGGCCTTGAAGCTGCTGGCAGAAAGCGGTCATACGCCCCGGCCCTGTTTCGTGGACGACACCCGAAAGATTCTCGATCGGGGTGCGCTGGTGATGGCGTACTTGCCGGGAGAACCACTAGACTATAAATGTGATTTAGCGGCGGCGGCGGGTCTTTTTGCTGCGGTCCATCAGGTCGAGGTCGATCCGGCCGACAACCACCTGATCCGTGAAGACGCGCCGCTTTCGCTGATATACGAAGAGTGCCGGGGACTCCTGGCGCATTACTTCGAATCGGACCTGGCCGATGCCGCGATCCGCGACTACCTGAAGGACGTGATGCGCTGGGCCGATTCCGCCCGTTTGCAGGAGAAGTACTTCACGATAGATCCCTGGCTCTGCATTGTCAACACGGAAGTCAACTCGGGCAACTTCGTCGTCAACCGCGAGCGCGGCTCGATTCATCTGGTCGACTGGGAAATGCCGCGCTGGGGCGATCCGTCGCAGGATTTGTGTCATTTCTGCTCCCCGTTGACCACGCTCTGGAAAACCGCCTTTCGGATGACGCCCCGTGAAAAGAAAGAATTTATCGATACCTATTCCTGCGGTATCGGAGACAAACACCTTCGTGACACGCTGCCGGATCGAATTCGCCTTCGTGACCCGTTCGTGTATCTGCGGGGCATCTCGTGGTCGGCCATGGGGTGGGTGGCCTACCAGACCGAGTTCTCCGGAATGAAGAATCCCGACACCTGGGAGACCTTGCAGCGCTATCTGGACCTGGCTTTCATCAGATCCCTGTTCGATCCGTTTCTAAAGGATTGAGACCGCCTTTACCTTGATAGTTTCCTGTAGCCCGGCTACAGGGTCACCCCAGATTCCCTCTCCCTGGGGAGAGGGATAGGGTGAGGGGATAAAATCAAACAGCTTTGATACCCTGCAGCTTGCTGCAGTGAGATTCATTATCGGGTACTGGAGTACTGGAATATTGAAATCATGAGTTTGTTGGAAAGAGTTCTTATTACAGATTAATGAAGTGAGTTGTCGGTTTAAATAAAAAATATGATCGCCAAACGAACAATACTCGGAAATGCATTAATCAAAGAGATTATTTCCATCAGGGCGGATACGCTTTGGAAAATGATCGGGCAGAAAAAAAACAGAATGCTGCCAGGAGTCACCGAAGAAGGTGCTACCGGGAAGTATGACAACAAGGGGGCTATCTTCATTCCGGGGGGGTTGATTTTACAAGATGTGGACGAGAATCCCATTCAATATGAATCCTGCGGGGCAATGGATACCGGCTCGTTTAGTGAGAATATCAAGTCGGCCATGCGATACGACAATGCCACTCTGCTGTATCCGGATGGGATAGTCTCCGGCATCAACCTCGACACCGGTTTTTTCTCGAAAGCTGCCAGGAGAATATATACCTACAAACGGGCTGCGTTTAGAAGAACGATGAAAACGGGGCCTAAGGTTCCCCTTAAAATAAGTTCGGACGATATCATCCGCAGTCATAGTCCGACCTATTTCAAGCCGCCTTACGGTGCCCGAACACGGATCAGCACGTGTGCGTCGATCGGTCTGGTAGATCCCCCCATGTTCTTCACCTATTGCAACAACCAGTTCAACTTTACCCAGGAACAGGCCGAGGCCTTTTCCCGCAGCCTCGATGCGGCACAGGAACCGGTAACGGCCCAAAATGGAAATGTGCTGTATCCCCCTTACATCGTCGTCTGCCACGATACGCGCTACAAAGAGAACAGTTTCACAGGTCTGACGAGAATATTGGGGGTTGGAAAATTTGGTGAATTTTGCACTTTTTCCTTAGAGGAAGCGAATCCGACCCTGCTTGGTGAACTCAAGCGCAAGAGTCAGGAGTTCAATCCGGAGGATGTCTTCGCCGAATACGACGGCAATAAGGTGTTGGGCGTGCTGCGGGTTTACGCTCCGACGAATGCCGGGAAGCGATCCTTAAAATACGATCTTCACATTGTGTCTCCGAAAAAGGACCTGGATATCAGTTCCGAACAGATAGAGAAAGAGGCGCGGATCCGGTATCACATCGATTAAGGGCTCACTCAATAATTCTGACTGCATATTGACAACAACCCAGTTGGTGCCCATCCGTGGTTTCATAAAGGGCATTGAGAAGTTTCCGATCCAGTCGTTCCGTTTCACCGCTTGAGGGTCATTAGGCGGCGGAAGATGGCCTTGACGGTGGGGGTGAGGCGCGATCGGTTGTAGGCGTCGCCGCACTGGCGAATGGCCTCGGCTGCTGTCGGATAAGGGTGAATCACGTTGGCCAGTTTGCCGAGCCCCATCCCGCTTTGCATCGCCACCGTGATCTCGCTGATCATGTCACCGGCATGGCTGCCGACAATCGTCGCCCCCAGGATTTGATCCGTTCCTTTCTTCACGTGTATCTTCACAAAACCCTCCGTCTCGCCGTCGACAATGCCCCGGTCGACGTCGGAGAATTCCCGCGTGAATGTCGCAAATTCGGTGTTTCGCTCATGCAGGTCCTTTTCGTAGAGCCCCACGTGGGCCACTTCGGGGTCTGTGTAGGTCACCCACGGGATGAGGAAGTTGGAGAATTTGTCACGGCCGAAAAACAGGGCGTTGCGGATTACCAGGCGTGCCATGAAATCGGCCATGTGCGTGAACTGGTACTTGCTCGCCACATCCCCCACGGCAAAGACATCTGGATTGGTGGTTTGCAGCTTATCGTTAACTTCGATCCCCATGCGCTCGTCGTATGACACCCCGGCATCCTCGAGGCCGAGACCCCTGACCGCCGGTTTGCGTCCCGCTGCAACCAGTAACGCATCGAATTCCAGCGACCGTTCGGTCCCATCGCCGTCTTCTATTACAACCGTCACCGGAGGCTTTCCGCCGCGGCTCTCCACGCCCTTGTACCTGGTTTGAAACGCGAAAGTGACACCGTCTCGCCGCAGCGACGTTTCGACGATCCGGGCCGCGTCCGGATCCTCTTTTTCAAGGATCTTGTCGCTGCGCGAAAAGACCGTCACCTGCGAACCGAAGCGTTGGAACGCCTGTGCGAGCTCCATACCGATGGGGCCCGCACCGATAATGCCGAGCCGGGCGGGCAACTTCGTCAGGTTGAAAACCGTGGCATTGGTGAGATACGGCACTTCTTTCAGCCCCGGAATGCCCGGGATGGCCGCCGTGCCGCCGGTGGCCACAACGGCTTTAGCAAATGTGAGCGTCTTGCCGTTGATGTCGATGCTGTTTTTACCGGTGAATCTGCCCCGGCCGAGAAAAACGTCCACACCGAGCTGTTCTGTGAAGCGTTTGGCAGAGTCGTTCGGCGCAATGCCGGCCCGGATTCGGCGCATGCGCTCCATCACAAAGTCGAAATCGACCGAGACCTGGCCGGTGATCCTGACGCCGAATGCGGCGGCGTCGCGTACGGCCGCGGCCGCCTTGGCGCACCGCAGCAATGCCTTCGACGGCACGCAGCCCACGTTGAGGCAGTCGCCGCCCAGAAGATGGGATTCGATCAGCGCCACGCGCGCGCCGACCCCCGCAGCGCCTGCGGCAGACACCAACCCGCCGGAACCGGCCCCAATCACCACCAGGTTGTAGGTGGGCTTGGGTGTCGGGTCCACCCACGCTTTGGGGTGGACGAGATCGAGAAGCCCGGTATTGTGTTCATCGAGCGGTGAGATGCCGCACGCCTCGAGGTCGACCTGGGCAAAGGAAGCCAATTCCGGATCGCGCTCCGGGATGGCGGGCTGGAGCGTGAAGGTCCGGTTTTCGACCGTGGCGAGCGGTGCGATGAAATCCGCCCAGCTGACAGCGCTGCCATCGGGTCTGTGGGCCGCCATGCCGTGGTCCTCATCCGTGGTGAAGCGGTAGAACAGGTTCTTGTTCTCGAACGGGTGGGCGTCTAGAACATGGTGCAACACGCCGGCATTCAGCATCATGTTGCCGATGCGCACGGCGTCCGCCGCGTCGCCGGCGATGCCCTCGTGCACCAGCTTCTCGACCGCCTCCCTGCCGACGAAGCACTTCGGATAAGACTTCGGTGGGATGCCATATTTGCGATCGCGGATGTCGAGGACGCTCCTCACGCGGGCAGTCAATTCTTCGAGTTCGCCGCTGCCGAAAGACGCCTCGGCGTCTTTAAGCTCTTCCTTTGTCATGACGATATCCCTCCATTCTCTTTTACGCATATCCAATTTGTCCACTGACCGATGTGCGCGCTATTTCACTACCCCTGGCCAGTTCATGTCAGCTTTTTGAATATAACCGGGCACGTCTTCCAACCACTTCGCTTGAATTTCCTGGTTGTAGTTCAGGTAGAGCTTGCCGTCGACTATTTTCCATGCCTTCGGATCGATATCGGCGGTCTTTCCCATCGCCACGGCATAGGCACAATAGCCTCCGTACCGCGGGGCGTATTTTTCAGGATCGGCTTTAAAGAGATCACGGTTTGCGGCCGTGGCAAAATACCATTTAGCGTCCATCCATTCGTGTGCAAACTCCTTCTTGCCCTCGACCGGTTTGCCATCTGTAAAGTACACAACCGGATCATACCCTTTTATGGCCTTGTTGCCGAGAAACGTTTTGTTGATCGGGTCCTTGGCAAACACTGCTTGCGGCAGGACCACCACATAGACGAGCAGAGCCACCACGCTGAAGATAAAATAACGCGTAAAAGTATTCATATTGTTGCCTTCCTTCATTTTTCGAATGAGAAGCCGATAGTTGGCTCATGTGAGAAAATCGCCAACTTATTTACTCCAATAGGGTATGGCCGACGGTTACGGACGTCAAGGGTACCAAATGTGGCCATCCATTTGTTTTATCAAAAGGATGAGAGCAAAAACATATCGCCCGAAGAAAAAGCGGCCTGATAGTCTATGAGTGGCGCCATGGCCCAAAAAAGTAAGTCCTTATTCAAACGAGGAAAATCTTCCGAAAGTTGTTTTGCCGCAGTGTCCTGCCGAAAAGGTTCTAAAGGGACAGAAGGCCTTGGTGACGGGTGCCAACTCGGGCATCGGCAAAGCCATCGCCGTGGCTCTGGGGCAGGCCGGTGCGGACGTGGTCGTCAACTATGTGCGCGGCGATGTGCAGGCCGAGCAAGTGGTCAAGGAGGTTTCCTGCTCGGCCGGCAAGATCATCTGTATCAGCTCGGTGCACGAGGTTATCCCCTGGGCCGGCCATGTCAACTACGCCGCCT
>JBDNAO010000433.1:0-2851 GCA_039768375.1 Desulfobacterales bacterium
GTCAAGTCGGACCCGGATGTCAATCCCGACATTTTGTCACTTAAGGAACTTCTGGTTTACGGGCTCAAGGGCGCGGTCGCCTACGCCGACCATGCCGCCATCCTGGGTCAGGAGGACGAACGGGTGTACGCTTTCATGCACGAAGCTCTGGCGGCCACCCTGGACGGCTCGCTCGGTGTCGAAGAAATGGTCGGCCTGGTGTTGAAGTGCGGTGAGATCAACCTGCGGGCCATGGAGCTTCTGGATGCGGGCCATACCGGCACTTACGGCCACCCGGTTCCCACTCCGGTCTCCCTGGGCGCTAAGAAAGGCAAGGCCATCCTCGTGTCCGGACACGATCTCAAAGACCTGGAGTTGCTTCTGCAGCAGACCGAAGGAAAAGGGATCAATGTTTACACCCATGGTGAAATGCTGCCCTGCCACGGCTACCCCGGATTAAAGAAATACCCGCACTTTTTCGGACACTACGGGACGGCTTGGCAGAACCAGGCCAAAGAGTTCGCCAAATTTCCCGGGGCTATTCTGATGACCACCAACTGCATTCAGAAGCCGCAGGAATCCTACAGAGACAACATTTTTACCACCGGTCTGGTCGGCTGGCCCGGGGTTACCCATGTCTCCAAGGATTTCACTCCTGTCACCCAAAAGGCGCTTGAAATGCCTGGATTCACTGAGGATGTCGAGGGCAAGAGTGTGCTGGTGGGTTTCGGCCGCAACGCGGTCTTGGGTGTTGCCGACAAGGTCATCGAGGCGGTCAAGAGCAAGGCCATCCGGCATTTCTTCCTGGTGGGCGGCTGTGACGGCGCCAAACCGGGTCGCAGTTATTACACTGAATTTGTTGAAAAAGTGCCCGAAGACTGTGTGGTTCTCACCTTGGCCTGCGGCAAGTTCCGTTTCTTCGACAAAGACCTGGGCGATATCGGCGGTATTCCCCGTCTGCTGGATATCGGGCAGTGCAACGATGCCTATTCAGCGGTTCAGATCGCCGTGGCTCTGTCGAAGGCGTTCGATGTCGGCGTCAATGACCTGCCGCTATCGATGATTCTGTCCTGGTACGAACAAAAAGCCTGCGCCATCCTTCTGAGCCTGCTGTACCTGGGGATCAAGGATATCCGGCTCGGGCCGAGCCTACCGGCTTTTGTGTCATCCAACGTACTGGATGTACTGGTTAAAAACTTCAACATCATGCCGATCCAAACGCCGGACGAAGATCTGAAGGCAATCCTCGGCTAAAACATCACTGAAGGGGTGTTCCGGACGTTGTTGCTGGAATCCGGAATGCCCCCAAAAGCACGCGACGATTTTAAATGGGAGGGAAAGCCGCCATGAAATGTCCGGGTCAGGATACACTCTACTGGAAGCCGGGTGCCATTTTCGAGGTGAACTGTCCGAACTGCGACCGACCGGTGGAATTCTTCAAAGATGACACCTCCCGTAAATGCAGCCATTGCGGTCACCGTTTTGTGAATCCCAGTATGGACTTTGGATGTGCGGCTTACTGCCAGTATGCCGAACAATGCCTGGGAACCCTTCCCGAGGAAGTTCGGGTGCAAAAGGAGGACCTGCTTAAGGATAAGGTGGCGGTCGAAATGAAACGCACTTTTAAGCGTGATTTCAAACGGATCGGTCAGGCCACGCGGCGGGCGCGCTATGCCGAACGCATTGCTGGGAAAGCGCGTGGTACGCTTCCGGTCGTGCTTTGTGCCGCCTATCTGCGGGATATCGGCGCCCCGCAGGCCTTTCAAAAATACGGTGACACTACGGAAGACCATCTGGAACAGGAAAGTCCGGTAGTTGCCAGAGCGATTCTCACCGAATTGCAGGCGAAAGATCCGCTCGTCGATGCCGTTTGCACCATTGTCGGTCATCATCGTATCCCGGGTGCAGACGCACCACCGGATCTCAAGATTGTTTACGATGCGGACTGGGTGACACAGATGGAAGAAGGTCTCAAATCGCAGCCGCTGGATGACGGTCAACTTTCCGACCGGATCGAAGCAGAGCTGCTGACCGCGGCGGGCAAGGAGGAGGCGCGCGTGGTTTTGCTTCGGTAGAGTGTACAAGAGTACAAGGATATCAATCCAATAGAGAGGGTACACCATGAAAGTCAATCGAAAAATCATACAGATCGACGAAGAAAAATGTGACGGTTGCGGACAGTGCGTTCCGGCCTGCGCCGAAGGTTCTCTTGAGCTTGTGGACGGCAAGGTGAGAGTGGTGTCTGAAAATCTGTGTGACGGCTTGGGCGCCTGCCTCGGCGAATGCCCTAACGGGGCGCTGAAAATTATCGAACGCGAGGCCGAGGAGTTTGACGAAGAGGCGGTTGAAAAATACCTGACCGAAAAGGAGAAACAGGAAAAGTTGCAAAACCGCATGATCGGCGGCGGGTGCCCTTCGGCCCGCATCCAGCAGTTCGACCGCGCGCCGTCTCCCGAGAGCCCTCGACCCGCACCGGTCGAAGCAGCTGGTCGATCCGCCCTGACGCACTGGCCGGTGCAGATTCGCCTGGTGCCGTCGACTGCACCTTTCCTGAAAGGCGCCGAACTTCTGGTTCTGGCGGACTGTGTGCCGGTGGCCTTTCCAACGCTTCATCGCGATTTTCTCGAGGGCAAAGCCGTCATGATGGGCTGCCCGAAGTTCGACGATGCTCAGAGCTATATCGACAAGTTTGCCCAGATTTTTCAAACGGCCGGCATAAAGAATGTCACCATCGTTGTGATGGAAGTCCCCTGCTGTTCCGGCCTGCCCACGATCGTCAGAAAAGGCCTTGAGGCCTCCGGCCAAACCATTCCCGTTGAAGAGATTGTGGTCAGTACCAAGGGTGCCATACTGAGCCGGGCAGCCGCCATCA
>JBDNAO010000064.1:0-9416 GCA_039768375.1 Desulfobacterales bacterium
TTACGGCCTGGAAGGGTATGCCGCCGTAACCGGCTCGGCCATTCAGTGGCTGCGGGACGGCGCTGAGATGATCCGGTCATCGGAAGAGACCGAAGCGCTGGCCACAAGTGTCAGCGATAACGACGGCGTCTATTTTGTCCCGGCGCTGACCGGGCTTTCGGCTCCGTACTGGGATTCCTTTGCGCGCGGCATGGTTATCGGCATCACCCGCGGTACGAAAAAGGCCCATATCGTCCGGGCCACGCTGGAAGGAATTGTTTATGCCACCAAGGATTTTCTCGAGACCATGCGCCGGGATTCGGGGGTTAAGATCAAATCCATTAAAGTGGACGGCGGCGCGGCGCGCAACGATTTTATGATGCAGTTCCAGTCTGATTTGTTAGACGCCGAGGTGGTGCGTCCGCTCAACCCCGAAGCCACCAGTTTGGGGGCGGCTTATATGGCCGGACTGGCCATCGGTTACTGGGACAGCCCGGCGGACTGTTTTGCGGGACAACAAATCGACCGGGTCTTTAAACCGCAAATGCCGGCCGCAGAACGCGAGCGGCTCTATGCTGAATGGACCAAAGCCATCAAACGCTGCATGGGCTGGGTGGAAGGTTAAAAACCAGTTGCTCCAATTCTGCACTGCTTTTTACCAGTTCCCGCACCGCCTCAGCGGTTTCCAGCTTTAAGGCAGCCGCCGCGATGGCCTCGGCTTGGACCGTCGTCAACTTGGAAATAACCTGCTTGACAGCGGGGATAGCGGGCGGGTTCATGCTGAACTCATCCAGCCCCAAGCCCAGCAGAATTGGCACCGCAAGCAGATCACCGGCCAACTCACCGCATAGTCCTACCCAGATACCGCAGGCATGGGCCCGCTCAATGATATATTGAATTGTCCGCAGTACCGCCGGTTGAAAGGCGTCGCTCAGGGCCTGCACACGCGGATTGGTACGATCAGCAGCCATGATATATTGACCCAGATCGTTGGTTCCGATGCTGAAAAAGTCCACTTCAGCAGCCATTTGGTCGGCCAAAACCACGGCCGCCGGCACTTCCACCATCATCCCGACTTCCATGCTCTTGTCAAAGGGCACTCCGGCCCGACTCAATTCATCCCGCGTTGCGGCCAGGATCTTTTTAGCGGTTCGCACCTCAGTCAGGGTCGAGACCATCGGAAACATCACCTTGATCCGGCGACCGGGGCTGGCGCGTAAAATAGCCTTCAACTGGGTTTTTAGCATTTCAGGCCGATCCAAACACAGCCGAATGCCGCGCCAACCCAGAAAAGGATTGGCTTCCGCTTCCAGGTCCAGGTAGGGCAACGGTTTATCTCCCCCGACATCGAGCGTGCGAATGATGAGGGGGTGTGGACCCAAGGTATCGGCGATACGGTTATAGACTGCTGTTTGCTCGTCTTCGGAAGGAGGGGTCACCCGTTCCAGAAAGAGAAATTCAGTGCGCAGCAAGCCAACGCCTTCTGCGCCCAGCTCCAGCGCTCTTTTAAGATGGACCGCTCCCCCGATGTTGGCCAGAATTTTGATCCGCCGGCCGTCACGAGTCACAGCCGGTTGCCGACCGGCTTTGCATACGGCCTGCTGTTCTGCTGCCCAGGACTCACGTTGCGATTTCAGTTCGGCCAGCAGGTCCGGAGCGGGTTTTATCCAGACCCTGCCCAGGGCACCGTCCAGTGCCAGGGTTGACTCCTCGGGCAGGCGTGATATCCCCGGCCCCACACCCATTACCGCCGGAATTCCCATCCCCCGTGCCAGGATGGCGGCGTGAGAGGTCGCACTGCCAAGCTCGGTGCATATCCCCAAGACCTGGTCGGGGTCCAACTGCGCCGTATCAGAAGGGGTCAGATCCGCAGCAACGACAATAGACGGCCGGGTCAAAACAAACGATGCCGGATCAACCCCCATAAGCAGTTTCAATACTCGCTGTCCCATATCTAGGACATCGGCACCACGGGCTTGTTGATAGGGGTCTTCCAGATCACGATACGCGGCCACCATCTTATCCACGGCGGACTTCCAGGCTGCTTCCACATTCATTTTTCGATCAAAAATACGACGACGCACTGCGTCGAGCAGGGCCGGATCCTCCAGATAAAGCAGATGGGCGTCGAAGATAGCGGCCTGGTAATCGCCGACCTGGGCGGTCGCCAGCGCCCGCAGCGTTTGAAGCTCTTTTTGGGCCGCTGCAATGGCCTTTTGCAGACGCTGCCATTCATTCATAGCATTTTCAATGGGTCGTTCCGACACCACGATAGGCGCCAGGCGATACCATGCGATTGGCCCGATGGCAATGCCCGGGGAGGCCGGGATACCCGTCAGCGCACCTTCATCCGCCGGGCTGGCCTCAGCAGAATGAGGCCCGATGTCACCTTCTATGGCGACTTCGGCTTCACCAAATCCCGAGGTTACTAACGTCTCAAGTGCTTTAAGGGCCTCCGGGGCATCGGCGCCTTCCGCTGTAATGACAATCTCGTGTCCCTCGCGAGCGCCCAGGGTAGCCACCTGGTTTATGCTCTTGGCATTGGCAGATTCCGTGCCGCGGGAAAGGTTTTGAATGCTGATCTGAGCCTGAAAGCGACCGGCGGTGCTGACAAACCGGGCCGCCGGACGCGCATGCAGACCGAGCCGGTTGCAGACAGTCAAACATATCTTCGCTGCAGCGGTTTTAACGGTTGCTGCGGCCGGAACAGTCATATCCGGGGCGGCCGCCTTCAACTGGGCCGTTTTGGCGGCCAGAGCTCCCCGGGCTTCGGCGAGGACCAATTCGATGTCGTTGCTGACCATCGCCTGGACTGCGGCGGCGACAGCCCCCTCTACCAGCGGAGCTTCGCACAGTCGAATTCTGCCCCGTTGTTCTTCGGAGAGAAATTCAAGCGCCGTTTCAGCGCTTAAAAGCGCGCTGCCCAGGTCCATCAAGACGACCACGCCATCGTCGCTGTAGACCGATTCGATGGCCCGCTGTACATCAAAGGCATCCGTACCGATAGGATGTTGCGGATCTTCAATGCCCCCTGAAACAGCCAGCGGCACCCGCCCTTTTGTCATCTGGTCCGCTAACTCACGCACGCCTTCGGCAAGTTTGGCGCTGTGGGAGACGATTACGATGCCGATCATACTGCCCCCTGATCCGGATAAGCCTTAACCCCAGACGTCAACCGCTGTTTTTAACAAAAGATAGGATGAGGTTGCCCCGGGATCCTGATGACCGATACTGCGCTCCCCCAGGTAACTGGCCCGACCTTTTTTAGCGAGCATGGGAATGGTGTTTTTCATTCCCTCCTCAGCGGCGGCAGCGCCCTGCTGCATGATCTGCTTGACATCCGATCCGTTACCCAGAGCCTGTTTCATCGCTGCGAGGGCCGGGTTCAACGCATCCACCATGGTTTTGTCATTTAACTCCGCTTTTCCCCGCTGCAGAACTCCTGCCAGACCCGCTTCAAACATCGCCACGAGATCGGCTGCCTGCAGCTCCGTTTTCCCGGCACAGGCCGTGCTGGCACGCAGAAAAAAAGTGCCATACAACGGACCGGCTGCGCCACCGACCGTTCGGATGAGTGTCATGGCCACGGTTTTCAGCAGGGCGCTGATGTCCGGCGCATCGGTTTTGGAAAGATCTGCGCAAACGTTAGTAAAACCCCGGTCCATATTGATTCCATGATCCGCATCGCCGATGGCCGAATCCAGCTCGGTGAGATAGGTTTTATTTTCGGCATACACTTTCTGCAGCATTTCAATCCAGTCCTGGAGTTTTTTTTGACTGACCATTTTCTATTACGCCCCCCAACGCAACGCCGGCGTATGAACCGGTGCGTCCCACAACTTCAGCAGTTCATCATCCGTTTTCAACAGGGTTATGGAACAGCCGGCCATCTCCAGGGAAGTGATATAATTTCCGATTAATTGGCGGACAATTTTGATACCTTTGCCCTTGCAGACCTCGTTGAGTTCGTGAAAAACAAGGTACAGTTCAATCAGCGGAGTGCCCCCCATACCATTGACCATGGCAATGACCGAATCGCCGCTCTGGAAAGGCAAATCGGAAATAATCGCTTCGCTCATCATTCCGACAATCTCTCTGGCTGTTTTTAACGGCATTCGCTCCCGGCCGGGCTCGCCGTGGATTCCGATCCCGATTTCCATTTCATCAGCGCCGATGTCAAAGGTTGGCTTACCGGCAGCCGGCACAGCACAGGATGTCAGCGCCATTCCCATGGAGCGGCCGTTGGCATTGACCTGGCGGCAGATATCGGCGACTTTTTTCAAGTCTCTTTTCTGTTCGGCTGCAGCACCGCAGAGTTTCTCGGCCAGCACGGTGATGCCCACACCGCGCCGTCCGGCAGTATAAAGACTGTCTTTGACAGCGACGTCATCGTTGATAACGACAGCCTCGACATCGATGCCTTCAGCTTGACACAATTCGGCCGCCATCTCGAAATTCATCACGTCACCGGTATAATTTTTTACGATATGCAAGACGCCGGCACCCCCATTGACTGCCTTGGTGGCGGCTTCCATCTGGTCGGGCGTGGGTGAGGTAAAAACATCCCCCGGACAAGCGGCATCCAGCATCCCCATGCCCACCAATCCGCCGTGCATAGGTTCATGGCCGCTGCCGCCCCCGGATACGATGCCGACCTTGCCCTGGATCGGCGCATTAGCACGCACAATATAATTCGGATTGTAGTTAACTTTGATCAGCTCACTATGGGCCGCCGCCATACCCGCCAAAGATTCCGATACAAGGTCTTCAGGTTTGTTGATTAATTTTTTCATTTCCTGTTATCCTTTCTTTTGAGGGTTCAATTTTTCTGGGCCCTGAACAAAATATATAACCCGATCATATCACTTCAAGCCATGTTGATCAGGCACGGGGAAACCGGGTTCATTGACGCATCTAAGGCTGGGGCAACCATTGATGTCAGCCAAGGTCTGCAAGCTCAAAAAAAGCAAAAAGGCTGATTTCAGGCTCACGATAGGCCTTTTTTTGTCTCCGCAATCAGGTGATCCACAACCGCCTTGAAATCGCCTCCGGTCTCGCTGTAAACTCGCAACTGGCGGTCGGCGCTGGTCCCGTGATCAAGGATCGACTCGATCGGTTTGATATCGGCGGCCGTACCCAGCTCGTCGATTTCTTCGGCCACCAGTTCGAGCAACTCGCGGATGAGCAGACGGGTCGGTTGTTCGACCGATTTGCCGAAATCGATCATTTTTCCGTCCAGCCCATAGCGCGCCGCACGCCAGCGATTCTCTTCGATCAGCTCGCGCCGGTATACCCGAAAGGTGATGTTTTTGCGCCGCATATTCCACAACCACAGCACAATCGCCTGTAATAGAGCTGCGATGGCAATGGCTTCGTCTATGCGGGTGGAAATATCGCACACGCGAAATTCGAGGGTGGGGTATAGGTGATGCGGACGCACATCCCACCAGATCTTGCTGGCATCGGGAATGCAGCCGGTATTGACCAGTGTTTTCAGCAGGGCCTCGTAGTCGGCAAGCGTACGATACGCATCCGAAATGCCGGAGCGGGGAAAATCCTCGAATATGTTGGCCCGGTAGCTCTTCAAGCCGGTCTGACGTCCCATCCAGAAAGGACTGCTGGTACTGAGCGCCAGAACGTGGGGCAGCAGGTAGCGCACCACGTTCATGGCATCGATAGCAAAATTGCGATCCTCGACACCCACGTGCACATGCATGCCGAAGATGAGCAGGCGCTGGGCGAGAAGCTGCATTTCTTCCAGCACGCCGCGGTATCGCGAAAAGGGTGTCACCGACTGTTCCATCCATTTGCTGAACGGATGGGTCGAGGCAGCCGCGATCTCAACACCTTTGCTCTCGGCCAACCCACAGATGAAACGGCGCTGTTTTGTGAGTTCTTCCTTGGCCTGGGCGATGTTTTTGCAGACCGGCGTCCCCAACTCAACCATGGATTGATGCAGTTCCGGCTTGAGTTCGCGCTCCAGCAGCACCAGTTTGCCATCGGCGATAAACTCGGTGATATAGGAGCGCAACTCACGGGTTTCCGGGTCGATAATCTGATATTCTTCTTCGATACCGATGGACAGCGAGGGACGCGCGGTCATGCGATGTTCTCCGTTTCCTGCACCAGGAATTTGATGACCGCAGTGCAATCTTCGTTGTTTTCGCGCCAGACCCGCAACTGCTGATCGGCGTTTGCGCCGCGATCCAGAATCGTGTGGATGTGGCCGAGCTCGTCCGCGACATTCAGCTTGCTCGCCAGTGGGGCTACCCGCTCGAGCAATTCCCGAATAAGATCGCGGGTCGACACCTTTTCTTCAATGCCCAAGTCGATCATGTTGCCGTCCAGTCCGTAGCGCACCGCCCGCCACTTGTTCTCTTCGACAAGGAGGCGTTCGTATATGCGAAAAGACATGTTGTGTTGACGCAGGTCGACCATCCAGGCGACCGCCGCCTGAATTAGTGCCGTGATGGCCAGGGCGTCTCTGTAGTCGGGCACCATGTCGCAAATACGCACGCAAAGCGTCGGGAATCGATAGTGGGGAAATATGTCGTACCAGATGTAGCTGACGTCCGGGATGCTGTTGGTGCGCACCAGGGTATCGACGAAGTTGCGGTACTCCGGGTATCCACTGAACTGACCGGGAATGCCGGTGCGCGGCAAAGCGCCCAGGAGCACTGTCCGATAGCTTTTGAGGCCGGTGTTGTGGCCGGCCCAGAAAGGGGAGCTGGTGGACAGCGTGAGGATATGGGGCAACACGTAGCCCATCGTGTTCATCACGTCGATTGCCAGTTCGCGATCTTCGATACCGATGTGAACGTGCATGCCAAAAGCCAGCATGCGCCGCATGATCATTTCAGCATCGCCGGCCATGATGCGATAGTGCGACGACAGCAGGGCGGTTTTCTCCCAGCGGCTGAAGGGATGGGTGCCGGCGGCGGCCAGCTTGAAATCGTGAGCGTTGGCCAGTTCAAGCATCGTATTGCGCGTGCGCAGCAGCCGCTCACGCGCTTCTTTTATATCGGCGCAAACCGGCATGCCGACTTTATGCACGGCACTTTCCATCTGCTTGGCAAAATCGAGGTCGGGATGCCGCTCCTGGACGACGATCTGATCGTGTGCCATCGACTGGGTCACGTAGCCGATGAGGGCCCAACTTTCAGGATCGATCAGTTGGTACTCTTCTTCTATTCCGATATTAAAGCTTGGATGGTACATGGATGCTCCTCTCCCCCATGGGAGCAGATCGACAGGACAAGCCGTGAGACCACCGACGTTAGACGGAAGGCGCGCAGGGAGAAGCAGGGGGGGTGGGGAATGCCAATCGTCTCAATCAGACCTGCTAGCCGAGGGCGTTACTTGCTGATATGGTCGATTTCCAGCAGGGTGTCAAGCGAATATTGACGGCCGTATCAATGGGTCCAACATACCGGGCTCATGCCCAGTCCGGCGTCACGTTTGTCGATGATGCCCAGTTCGTCTTTTACCATCATGATGGCCCCCATATTGGAAAACCACCCCCGCCCCTTGGGATCGTCTTTTATCTTGCGTCCCGGATCCTTGCTGGTGTAATGCGAACGACTGATGGCCAGGATACACCTTGACCGTTGGGGCGATTCGGGAACTGCCGGGGAACCGGCATGCAATTGCAATCGGATTTCACAGCAAATGCCGGCCCGGGCATCCGGGTCTTCCAGTTCAGGGTTTATGTTCGGCATCACCGGAGTGGCCCGGAGAAGCTCCTGCGCCAGCATGGTCTCTTCCAGACACAATTTCTCGAGCGCTGCGAGCCCGGGCGTCACCACTACGCCCTTCGAGCTCATTCCGTGCAGCGGTTTGATCGCCAGGTTCTCCAGCAAACTCGGGTCCCGGCGGTATGACTTTAGATGGTTTTCAGTGATGATCCATGTTTTCGGCGCCATCGCCACCGGATCCAACAGGGACAGCTCGGTGAGCGAGCTCTTGTCGATCAGATAAAACCCGGCGAGATGCTTTGATAAATCGGGCCACAGAGAAGGAAGCGCGTACATTTCGCGCAGGCGCTCGATAACCTCGGATCTTCCCTCGGCGGTCATTTTGCGAATGTATTTTTTAAGATCGGCATCGACGATTCGCGAGACGACCTTATCGATCGGGCCGCTCTTGCCCCGCCAGCGGTAATGCAGTCGGTCCTCTCGAAGAACAAGATCCTGCGGGTCGAGAACAAGGGGTTTTCCGCCAGAACCGCCTTCGCCAAGGAACGCACTCAGCAGGGCCAGGTTCTGAAAACTGGGCTGGTTCCTCGGATCGATCTCCATGAAAAGGATCCGATCGCGCTGATCCCCCACTCCATGGACATAGGTTGCCCGCACCTGTTGATCCAGTTCACCGTCCGTGAGCGGGCGGTTTCGGCTGGTTACCGTGGTAAACGCCGCATCGTCAAAAGCGCCTGTCCGCCGTGCCGATCGAATGCACTCCCTGAGCCACCCGTAATAGGTATCAACGCTCTGGGCCTCCAGTATTTTGGCATGCAGGTGATCCCCGGCGTTCTTGAAAGTCTCGAAAGTCGTGCCTCTCGGAGAGTTGACACCATGTACCAGGACGTCGAAGGCCAGATCCGGTTCACAGGTCAAATAATAGCGGTAAAGGATGGCAGCCATCTCCTCGGTAAGCCATCCCTCCGGCATTCGACGGATCAGGTAATCGGGGCCCGCGGATTTGAGCTGCTTTCGCATCAGCGCCAACAGAACACGAGCAGAGGCCGACATGAGATCGATCAGGTAGGGTGGCAGGTGGATCGGCAGCGCCCACGGTGCCTCCCCCGTGCCATAGATGATGACATACAGATTTTTCTCGGCCAGTTCCCCGTAGTAGGCCTGGATGACCGCCTTGTTCAGCGCGATCGCTTCATTGATATCGAGGGCGCGTCGGGTCTGCGCAATCCGTTGGCCTTCATCGTACTTTTTCTCGAGCGCCTCCAGGTCGTCGAGTGTCTGATCGAGGCTGGGCAAACCGGCCGTGCGGCTCATGGGGCACCCCCTGAATCAATTGTGACTGCCGTTTACCAGGAACTGGCCGGCTTTCATTACCTGCTCATCGTCCATCCAGATATCAAAATTACGCCCGACGCAGTCGATATGGGTGACTGAATCCCACACCTGGTGGGTATGCTCGGGATAAGGATGGCCGAAGGCAATATGGATGCCCGGCAGTTTTTCGTCCTGCAAAATATGACCGATAATATTCTTTACGGCGATGTTGGTACCGATGGCGAATTCACCCACGCGGTCGCTGTTGTCATCGGTTGACGTATAACGGGCAAATTCAGTCAACAGCTCCTTGTTGGCGCACTGCAGATTTTTTATTCGTGAATCCACAATGTCTATGGTTAAAGGGGTTTGCTCCAGGTCGCCGTATTTCTGGCAAAGGTAGTCACCCACGACCCCATCCACGACGAA
>JBDNAO010000065.1:0-6060 GCA_039768375.1 Desulfobacterales bacterium
CTTACTCGCGGCGCGACCGCGGAGATGACGCGGCAGCAGGCCGGAACCGTGGTGAGCTTCGCACTCTCCGAGGAGTGCAGCCGCCCGGACATCGCCGGCGCCTACATTCGCCACGTGCTGAAACAAAATTCCGACGATGCGCTTTTCCGGTATTACCGCTACCTCGCCCGCACACAGGCGTCACCGGGATACGGCCACATCGACGATGACATGCAGGAACTGGAAACGATTTTGCGTCTGGCCCGGGAACAGCAAGAAGCGACGGTAACCCTGGCGGTGCAAAAACTGCTGCGAGAAATCGACGCGATGCCACCCCCCGGCGGGTTCGGTGGAAATCCTTTTTTCGATATCGACGACGATCTCGAAGAGGAAGACATGGAGGCGGTAGATGATATTTTTTCCGCTTTCTTCGGACAGCCGCCGGAAAAACAAAAGCCCCCAAAAAAACATAAGGGGAAATCCGGAACCCAGGGACCGCAACAATTGAATCTGTTCTGATGCCGACGAGACAACCGCATCGAAATGAAGGAGGCTGCTTGAATCCCTACGACCGATTGGGAATCGCCACCGACGCGAACGACGAAACAATTCGAAACGCCTACCTGGAGGCCGTCAAGCGTTTTCCACCGGAACGGTTTCCGGAACAATTCACCGCCATCAGCGAGGCCTACCAGGCCCTTAAAGATGAAGACAGCCGGCTCCGTTACCTACTGTTCGAAAAGACGCCCGGTGTCGCATCGCCCATGGACGCCGTGAAAGCCCACTTCGATTGGAGCGACCGGCGCACACCGCCCGATTTTGAAACCCTGAAGGGTTTTCTGCGCAAATGCGCCGTGCGGTGACTTCCGGTGCCAGAATTCCCTAAACTTACGCGGCGGTACTCCGCCGCGGGCTGACGAACAGGAATGTCCTTGGAAGACTGGAAACGGGAAATATCCGAGCGATTCCAAGAGTGGCTGAACCGGTTGGACGAGGAAAAGGCCGCGGAAGAGGAAACGCCCCAGGAGCGGGTGCCGGATCTGTATTCATTTTACGAAGCACTTTGCGTGCTGGGCGGCGACGTCCGCAAGAGCACGCGGCGCAGCCACGAGACGTTTGTGCGCTTCGGAGAAACCCTGGCGGGTTTCGAAGCCATGCTGCAGTCTCTGGCCGAGCGTCTGACAGAGGAGCGGCAGCAGCGCGGCCGACCGGAACTTACTGCGCGCAGAGAATTTTTAGCCCCCTTTGCGGAAATGCTGGAGCGCTTGAACAGGCTCGAAAACAGGCTGGAGCGTCCCCCTGATGTGGGCCTGCTGTCCGCCCGACGCAAATGGGCCGAAGCCTGGTTGTCTTTGCGGCAGGGCTTCGCTCTGCTGCGGGAGCACTTCGAACTGCTGCTGCGTAAAGAGGGCATCAGGTCCATGGAAGCGGTCGGCCAACCTTTCGACCCGACGAAAATGAAAGCCGTCGCGGTCGAGGAGAACGATACCCTTGCGCACAATACGGTCGTCGAAGAACTATCCGCAGGCTACTTCCACAAGGGGGATGTGTTGAAATTCGCCGAGGTCAAAATCTCGGTTCGAAAAGGAGGTCGTTGATGGGTGCCGTCATAGGAATCGATCTGGGCACGACGAATTCGGAAGTCGCCGTGATAAGGGACGGCCGACCGGAAATCATTCCCGTCGACGGCGAACCGATCATGCCTTCCTGCGTGGGGCTGGACAGCCGGGGAGAGTTGCTCGTGGGCAGAGTCGCTAAAAATCAAATGGCAGCCGCTCCTGAATCAACGATTCTGTCCATCAAACGCAAGATGGGCCAAACCGAGCGGGTCGCGATGGGCGATCGGTTCTTCAGCCCCGAGGAGATCGCCTCCCTGATCCTCGCCAGCCTTAAAACGGCTGCAGAAGCCCACCTGGGTGAAACTGTGACCGAAGCGGTCATCACCGTTCCGGCCTACTTCGACGACGCCCAACGAAAGGCGACCCAGAATGCCGGACAGCTGGCCGGGTTGGATGTCCGGCGCATCATCAACGAGCCGACCGCGGCGGCCCTGGCCTACGACGCCGACCAGGCGAGCGATCGTACCGTGCTGGTCTACGATCTGGGTGGCGGCACCTTCGACGCATCGCTGGTGGTGGTTCAGGACGGGGTCGTGGAAGTCAAGGCCAGCCATGGCGACACGCACCTGGGCGGAGACGATTTCGATCACCTGCTGATGGAACATGTCGACAAGGTCTTTCACGATCAGCACGGCATCCACCCGATGGCCGATATAAAGGCCAAAAACCGCCTGTGGGCCGCCGTCGAAAAAGCCAAGCGCGAGCTGTCGGATGTCCCCTATACGCGGATTCGGGAAGAATACCTGATCGGCGACCTGCATCTGGATGTGGAAATCGAGCGCTCGGCTTATGAAGACATGATCCGTCCCCTGCTGAGAAAAACCATGGACTCCGTACACCGCTGTTTCAAGGACGCTCTCATGCTGCCCGGCGCGTTGGACAAAGTGATCCTGGTGGGCGGGGCCTCCAGAACGCCGTTGGTGGCCGAACTCGTCCGCCAGGCAGTCAACATCGAGCCGCGGCACGAGATCCATCCCGATCTCATCGTCGCCATGGGAGCCGCCATCCAGGCCGCGGTCATCCAGGGCCAGAAAACACACAGCATCCTGGTGGATATCACCCCGTACACTTTCGGAACAGGCGCCGTTGGGACCTACAACGGGCAGCTGCACGAAAATGTGTTCGTTTCGATGATCCGCCGGGGTGCAGCACTGCCGGCCCGAAAAGGCGAGCGGTTTTCAACGATGCACGACGGCCAGGAGGCCGTCGATGTGCGCATCTACCAGGGCGAAGCCCCTTTGGCCGATGACAATATATTCATCGGCAACTTTCTGGTCGAGGGCTTGAGCGATGTTCCCGCCGGAAATGAAATCGTTCTGACCCTCGCACTGGATCTCAACGGTGTTCTCGAAGTCACCGCCGTTGAAAAGCGCACCGGCCTTTCCAAGACCGTGACCATGCAAGCCGGGGACGGGATCGCACCGTTCGACCTTAAGCGGGCGCGGGAGCACTTGGGCGACTGGATCGAATCCGAAGCCGGGACGGCGGGGCCGGACCCATCGGTGGACACAGCAGACGAAAAGGAGCGGGTCATGGCCGCGGCCAAGGACTTACGCAAACGGACCACGGCGCTGCTGGACGACATCGATGCGACCGACGCATCCGAGCTTCGCACGCTTCTGGCCGACAGCCAGAAGGCCATCAGCGAGGGACGGTTCCAGAAGCTGGCGGAACTAAACGAATCGCTTTCCGACATGCTGTTTTACCTGGAGGATTGATCTTGCCGTGGAAATCGTCTGCCCGGCCTGCAGCAAGGCCAACAAAGAAGAAGTGCAATGCCACCGCTGCGGCGCAGATCTGCTCGCGCTGGTGCAAATCCGGCGGTCGGCGGCCCTGGCACTGCAAACCGGAACACAGTACCTGAAACAAAACGACGGCCGCAACGCGTTGCAACAGGCCGAATTTTCCTGGCAACTGAAAAACTCGGCCGGCGCAGCCCGGCTGGCGTTTCTCGCCTGCCTGCATTTGCAGCATTTCACGTCGGCCACCCGCTGGTACGAGCTGGCAGTGGCGCTGGAAAAAAATCCCACTGATGTAGATTTTTAGACCGCTGAGATCATTCTTGTAGCCCCAAATTGAACCAAATTTTTAAAATAATCTGAATAAGTTTATCCGGATATCGCGGTCCGACCCCCAAATTAAAAACGCTACTATGCAGCATCGAGTGGATGAATTTGTTTAAGTTCATTTTTAAAATGTTGTTCAAAGTCCCAAATGTCACGAGCATTTTGTGCATTAAGCCAGAATTCAGGAGTATTACCGAACAAACGGGACAACCGCAATGCCATAATGGGCGTGACGGATCGTCGTTCCCTGAGGATTTCATTTACCGTTTGCCGGGATACTTTCAAAGCATCCGCCAGTGATGCTGTCGTCAAGCCATAATCCGGCATGAAATCTTCCCTTAAAACTTCACCGGGGTGCGTAGGCGCAATTTCCCGTTTATTTGTATTTGGTATCGCCATTATGTTTCTCCTCAATGATAATCGGTTATCTCAACGTCGTACGCATCCCCATCAATGAACCGGAAACAAGCGCGCCATTGGTCGTTGATTGATATTGAATATTGACCTTCTCTGACACCGTTGAGGGCATGTAATCGGTTGCTCGGTGGCACTCTAAGATCGTTCAGGCTTGTTGCCCAATGGATATATTCCAATCGCCGTATAGCCCTTCGGATCAAATCAGGCGGTAAACGTTTTGATTTGCCATGTACGAAAAGCCGCTGCGTTTCTTTGTCGGCAAATGTTTTTATCATGCGATAATGTAAACTGTCACGTGACAGTTGTCAATATTAATTTATGTTCTGTGGCACAGCCTGGAGACATATCATCACAGTTCTGAGAAGGGCAGCGCGGTGACGTCCGACCCCAACAGCAGCCTGACGTCGCCCGGGTGAACCACATAGCCGGGCATGACCTTTTCCCCGAAATCCTCCATTAAAGACTTTATGGAGGCGGCCATGGCCGGGCGTAATGTGGCTGAAAGCTCACCTCGAAGGGGACCGGTCTACCGCTGGCCTCGATGACAAAATCCACCTCCGATTCAGTATAAGTCCGCCAGAAATAGATCTGCGGATCGATTCCGCAATGAGGTAGGGAAACGTAGTCGAATTTTCTGCCGAAAATCGCCTTAAGAAGGGTTGTCTTCCCCGACTGCCGTGGATCGGTCAGGACTGCCGCGGGGAACTCGGATAAGGCCATTTTTAAAACCGTTTCCAGCGACCTTTTGATGTAATTGGGAATATTTGGAAACCTCTTCACTTGTAATTATGCATTCCAAATACAAATTTGCAGCTAAAATCGGTTTCCCACCGGCAGATAATGATGCGTCAAATATTCCCATCATAAAGGGGGGATCGAAATGTCAGGGCGAGCTTGGGCTGTCCGCGGAGCATTCAAGCTGGATATGGACGGTCAGACTGGCACGGCAATTCAAATTAGTTGTTGCCCTCTCTGATGAATTTTAAAAATGTTGCCGGGTTAACAATTCGAATCCCCTGAAACATTTCCAAATCGGTGAGGTGATGGTCTCCAGAAACGATAAAGTCCGCCTTCCCTTCTGCAGCACACGCAAGATATTTGTCGTCGGCGGGGTCATCCTCAATCGTTTTGACTTTTAATTTTTCCGGTGTTAGCGTGGCAAATTGAATACAACTATCAAGAAACTCATCGAGCTCTTCAGGCGCCATGCAATGCCGTTTCTTGATCTTCGGATATTGCAGGACCTTTCCAATTTCAAACATAATGCTTTTGGAAACCAAAAGTTCAAGTTTTCTCGTTCTCACCAAATCAAGAATTGCCGAGGCATTAGATCCGGGCACTAATAACGCGCTTACAAAAACATTCGCATCAAGTACGACTTTTATCATTTTTTTGTCTGCCGTGTCTTAGTTTTTTTTGCAGTTACCTTTTTAGCCGCCTGCAACGCCTCATCAATTGCCCTTTCGATTTCTTCGGGATCGGCATCCTTCACCGATTCCCTTATTTCATCCACCGCCTTGAAAAACTTTTCCCGGGCCATGTCTTTATCGATCGCAACCTTTGGTTTAATAACCATGTTGCGGCCTTTTAGCTTGATTTCCAGAAAATCCCCCTCTTGGATACCCAAAATTGCCCGTAACCCTTTTGGGATGGTGATTTGGCCATTTCGGATGACTTTAACCAAAGGCATGTCAGTTCCCCCTCGTGTTCGCTGTCTGGTATTCCTCATGAATTTTACATTTTTAGTAATTATGTAACTACTACAACATATACGCATATTTTGTCAAATCCTGGCACCAGCAAAAGTGACTTTGTAGCCAATTAAGAAACATTGGGGTTATTGTTAAATTTCTTTACGCCAAAATATTGACGTTTCCTCAGTCCTTCACCTGCCGCTCCACTATCTTAAACGAGTTATTCGCATTTTAATCGATATCCCGGGTCGTAAAATCGTGTTCCTATTATGAACGCGAATGGTA